>DATMYB010000075.1:0-6887 GCA_035561215.1 Syntrophomonas sp.
AATTGAATAAGTATGTAATATGAGCGCTGTTTCCGGCAACAATGGGTCGAATGATTTTTTAAAAATCAGTTAGGCACGATTTTCGATTGCGATATTGTGAAAATTTGACGCTAACATACTGGAAGGTGATGATATGACTAATCCACCGTATTTTCAGCTTTCCCATGTTATGGACGCCTTGATTGAAAATCCCAATATGTTTTTTGTGGTTGTAGATGCAGAGGGCAAACTTATCAGCATCAGTAAAACCCTATTGACTTTATTGGATATAACCGAAGAGCAAGCATTGGGCCGATATATTCTGGATTTAATACCGGACGGAAAACTACCGGAAATTTTACAAACCGGACGTATAGACGATGCCGACGTACTTTGGGTCAATGGTCACAAAACCGTAGTTACCCGGGTTCCGGTTCTCAAAGACGGCGAAATCGTGGGAGCGGTATGCAGCAGTCTGTTTATGGATATTTCCAATGCTCAGGATCTGGTGGATCGTTTTAACACCCCCGGACCGGAGCCGGATTTGGACATAGTTGTAAACGAGTTTATCGACAGCCCCACGATGGGTTATATAATCATTGATAAAAACGGAGTAATCACCCACATCAATCAAACCTATCTCAACATTATCGGTAAAAAAAGAAAAGAAGTCGTCGGCCATCCCATCTCCGAAGTCACGCCCCATTCCAAATTGCCTGAAATCGTAAAGACGGGAAAAATAGATACTGTCGATGTCTGGTCGGTCAATAACCAGAATATGCTGGTCAACCGTTTGCCGATCAAGAACAATGGCAAAATCGTCGGAGCCATCGGCCATACCCTGGTATTGGACAGCACCGTGCACCAATTTCTGATGGAAAAACTGCAGGAAACCGACGATCTTCTGTTTGAAGGATTGATCGAAAGTCCTCATACCGGCTATGTAACGGTTGATATTAACGGAATTATCACCTCCATGAACAGGACTCTAATGGAGGCGCTGGATCTGAAAAACCAATACGTTATCGGCAAATACATCCTGGACGTCATGCCCAACTCCAAGCTGCCTGAAACTTTGGCCACGGGCAAAACCGACCGTACCGATATCTGGGAAATTGCACCCGGACGGGAGATAATCGTTGACCGCATGCCCATCAGGAAAGACGGTGAGGTTATCGGCGCCATCGCCCATACCGTAATCATGGATATGTCCGAGGTAAAATATCTGGTCCAACGACTGCAGGATACCCAACAGGAACTTAATATCTATAAGGACGCGGTACGTTCAATGTACAGCGCCAAGTGGAGTTTTAACAATCTGATCGGGAATAATATAGACTTCCTGAATATCGTTACCATGGCCCAGCAATTTTCCCAAACTTCATCCACTTTGTTGATTACCGGCGAAAGCGGCACCGGCAAAGAATTGTTTGCTCAATCAATACACAACGCCAGCCCCCGCAGTTCCGGCCCTTTCATCCGGGTAAACTGCGCCGCCCTACCGGAAAATCTGTTGGAATCCGAACTGTTCGGCTATGCGGAAGGAGCTTTTACCGGCGCCAAGAAAGGCGGGAAACCCGGTAAATTTGAGCTGGCCAACGGCGGCACCATATTTCTTGATGAAATCGGCGATATGCCCATGAGCATGCAGACCAAACTGCTTGCCGTATTGCAGGAGCGTGTCGTTGAAAGGGTGGGAGGTACTACTCCGATTCAAATCAATACGCGGGTTATCGCCGCCACCAACCGAGATCTGGAGGAAATGGTAGCCAAGCATGAATTTCGCGATGATCTTTATTATCGCTTAAACGTGGTCCAACTTAAAATTCCGCCGCTGCGCAAGCGCATGGACGACCTGCCCATACTGGTCTCCAGTCTTATGGACCGGCTGAATAAAAAGTTGGGAACTGCGGTGGAAGATGTCTCCCCTGAAGCCATGACATTATTGAAGAATTATTCCTGGCCCGGCAACATCCGTGAATTGGAAAACCTGTTGGAAAGGGCCATTAACCTGGCCCACATGAATTTTCATGACCATATCCTGCCGACAGATTTTCCTTCATTGTATGACAGCAAACCGGCCCAGATTTTCCTTGATACCGATGACTCCAAAACCTTGACGGAAAAAATGGATGACATTGAAAAGGCAATGATAATACAGGCACTCGAAAAAACCAACGACAACAAAACCCAAGCCGCCAAATTGTTAGGCATGCACAGTTCGGCCCTATACAGAAAACTAAGTAAATATAATCTGCTCTAGCCAAGACAGAAACACCCGTTAGATTGTGCCCTGCGGGGCACGGCAAAAGACGGCTTCTGGCATCCACCAGTCGCCGTCTTTCGGTTTCATGTTGGGCTGTATTGCTGCAGTTCCTTTTTGCTTTTCCGTATCGCTTTCCAGCCGGGAGATAAGTTTTAAACCGCTGCCTATTCGACGACCTCTATTAATGTAACGAGATCGTCCGTCAACGTTAGTTCAACTTCATCCCCTACTTCAATATCATCGAGATCAATGGCGTCGCCGTCTTCTTCAAACTGGGCGTCGGCGCGAATGGCATAGGTCTTTTCGGTGCCGTTCGACAGCTCAATGGTAATGACGCCGGAGGAAATAGACTTGACGGTACCTACCGTCGCATCAATTGCTTCTGCCTGAATGTCTACTACTACGCCATTTTTCAACTCCAGTTCCACCGTGTCTCCGGCTTCCAGATCCTCTAAGTCAACCTCTTCGCCGTCCCGCTCAATATTAGCGTCAGCACGAACGTTATAGGTTTTCTTATTGCCATTGGCCAGTTTGATGGTGATGGTGCCGTTAGTGGCTTTGACAAACGTACCCTCGATCTCGTCGACTTCCGCTGCTTCCGCCTGAATGTCTACTACCACGCCATCTTCCAGCTCCAGTTCCACCAGTTCTCCATCTTCCAAGTCCGCTAAGTCAATCTCTTCGCCGTCCCGTTCAATGTTGGCGTCAGCACGAACATTATAGGTTTTCTTACTTCCATTTTCCAGTTTAATGGTGATGGTGCCGGAGGTAGCTTTGACAAACTTGCCCTCGATCTCGTCGACTTCCGCTGCTTCCGCCTGAATATCTACTACTATGCCGTCTTCCAGTTCCAGTTCCAGCTCGTCGCCTTCTTCCAGGTCGTCTAAGTCAATCTCATCGCCATCCCGTTCAATGTTGGCGTCAGCACGAATATAATAGGTTTTCTCTTTTCCATTAGATAGTTCGATGGTAATGGTGCCGGAGGTGGCTTTAACAAAGGCGCCGGTCACGGTTTCGTCTTCTTCTTCGTCAACATCTTCATCATCTACAGCCGTAATTTTTAAAGCAACGCCGTCGCTGACTTCCAGTTCCACCGTGTCGCCATTCTTCAGGCTGCTGAGTTTGACGGTCTTGCCGTCCCGCTTGATTACCGCATTGGAAGCAACGGAATAAGCCAAAACGGTATTGCCGACCTTGATGGCGATGCTGTTGGTGCCGACCGCTATTATCGTACCGGTCACGTCAACGTCCTGGTTTTCCGCTTCAATCGCTACGATCTCTTTGTTGCTTATCTTAATTTCCACTGTCTGACCCGCTTGCAGGTCATCCACATCAGCCGATTTTCCGTTTAATTTGATGGTTGCTCCGGACGCTATATCCAGGGTAATTTCCGCACCGCCTACGTTAATGGTCAGGGTGTCGTCATCAACATCCTCGATGGTGCCTCTGATCAGGTCGGTGTCTGACACTTCCACTTTTTCCGGCTTATAGGTTCGGATGAAAACTGCGGTTCCGTCTGCATTGGTCAGTACAGACACCTGGTTGCCCACTACCAGTTTATCCAGGGTAGTAGCCGCGTTTTTCTCGTTGTAGATCAATGCTTCCGCAGCTACGTCCATGGTCTGGGTGCTGCCGTCCGTTCTCTTCACCGTTATTTCTTTGTCTTTGGCGTCGACCGCTTTTAAAGTACCATTTACCTCTTCTGCATCAAACTGATTCTTTAACAGGCTTTCCATCTGTTCCAGCATAGTGGCCATCTCGGCCCGGGTGATCGCTTGATTGGGCCGGAAGGAGCGGTCGGGGTAACCTTTCATAACATTCTTTTTTTGCATTAAGCATACATATCCTCTGGCCCACTCCGGTACGTCGCTGCTGTCGGTAAAGCTCATATTCCGCCAATTTTGAGCCTGGGCTTGGTCAGTATAACCCAGCGCCCGCATGGAAAAAACAGCAATTTCATACCGCTGGGCACTCTGGTTGGGGCGGAAATTTCTCAAATCATCATCCGTCAGTATCCCCTTTTCGACAGCCACGGCCACATAACCCTTGGCCCAACTGTCAATCTGATTCGAATTTTTAAAACTAGACGGAATAGCCGTTGTTTGCAAGGCCTCATCCTCGGCGCCGATAAACCGAACCAGCAAGACAATGGTCTCCAGACGGGAGATATCTTTGTTCGGTTGGAAAGAGGCGTCTTCATAACCGGAGATAACATTTTTCATGTTCATTTTGGTTATGGATGCTTCTGCCCAGTGGCCTTTGACATCATAAAGATTTTTGGCCTGGTATTTATTGGTTTGGTTATTCTGCTTGGTTTGATTAAATTGGTTCGTTTTGTTAAATTGGTTATATTGACCCTTGTTGCTCTTATTCGGGGCGGACCATTTATAGGACGCCGCCATCGCCGTTGTTGAAGCCATCAGGCAAAAACAAAGCGTAAGCGCCAATATACTGGCAGCAAGCTTGTTAAACTTCTTCATTATCTTCAAAACTCCCCTTTCAGACTGAATTATTCCAGCCATTTCGCCTGTAATTTTTTTTATGGACATTATCAGTTTGTCCCGGCTTGGTGTTAGTTCGTCCCGGATAGGACTTATTCCACCCTTCGTTGCTTTTTCCGGGCCGGGCTTTGTTTACAGATTGGTTCTGCTTGTCACTGTTGCCGTTGTCATTCCGGCGATCTTTGACTTCGGAATCTTTATCTTCGGTTTTTGGCTTAATTTTAGCTGGACGTTCCTGAATGGTTCCATTCCATTGCGGCCATAGGACCGGCTGTTGCTGTATCTGTTTCTTGTTCTCATTCCACTGCGGCAATAGAACCGGTGGCTGCTGTACCTGTTGCTTGTTCCCATTCCATTGCGGCCATAAGACCGATGGTTGCTGTTGTGTCTGTTTCTTGTCCTTATTCCACTGCGACCATAAAACCGATGGCGATTGCATTTGTTTGTTGTTCACATTCCACTGTGTCCATAAGGCCGGCATCTGCTGCGTCTGTGTGCCTTTATCCCATTGGAACCAAGTCCATTGCGAACCTAAGACTTGGGGCTGCCAACCCTGCAGGCTGGTCTTTTTATTCTCCTTTTGCCGCTGGTTTTTTTCGATCCACTGTTTAGCCCCTAATTCGTTCAGGCTTTTATTGACCAGATCCTGGGGCCGGATGTTCTTGTCTTCCTTGATCTCTTCTTTAATCAGCAGGTAGCGGCCCATAGAGACTCCCAGCTTGTGAGCTGCTTGCCGAGCCTCAGCCTGGGCTTCCGTCACTTCGACTTTGGCCGGCTGTTTGGCACTTTCCAAAGATTTATTGATCGCCTGATAGATCTGTTTCTCCTCCACTACATGGGACGGCGCTTTTGGTTCCAGTTCAATAGCGGTAAAGACCAGGTTTTCTTTTTGCGTATTGATATATTGCTCATCTATGGCCGCTGTCACCAGCTCGCTCATGGCGGTGTAAATATCTTTTCCTATAACCGGTTTCACTTGCAGCAATTTTTGACCGTCTTCATTCAAACCGTTTGCCTCTATGACCAGGCTCTTAGAATCTATCCCCAGTTCGAGGCTGGGGTTGATGTCAAGGGAAACATAAGCGACAACGGTGGGTTGATTCCACTGATAAACCGACCAGGCTACCGCCACCATCAAGAGCAGGGAGGCCACCAAAGCCAGCGGCCGCAACCGATCTATCCAAGTGTTGGCATGGGCGGTTATTTCCTGACCTACTGCAACTTGACCCGGGGGTTTATCGATCCGGCGGAATTCACCTGCGTGAGTCATGATGATGCAGTGATTTTGTTCAATTTCCATGACTAGTCCTTTGATTTCATTTTTCACCATGACTCCTCCTTCCAAGCCGGTATTTGAATATAGCTTCTGAGATAGGTGAACTCCTGGTCAAACTGCATGATCAATGCCAGAGCGATAATGTACTTACGGCTGCGCTCCAGGGTTTTGCGGCTGATGTCCAGTTCCACGCTCAGCTCCAGAAGCGGCAGCTTTTTGGTTGTGAGGAGAAACATCATCCTGGACGGAGACTGCACCAGACTGGCCGCCACCTGCTGCAATCTCTGCCGGGTATCCGAATGCTGGGGCGAACCTTTTACCAAATCACTGAAACTGATGCCGTAATCTTTCAGAAGTTGATTAAAGCGGCGAATCTCCTCGCCTCGTTCCTGGGCAACAATCTGATCCCAGTAGGCCACCCAGGATTCCCGCGTCGATAAACCTTCCATGTCATCTGTTTCCAGCAAAACGGTAGTGGATTGCTGGAAACGATTCTCCCGCCGCCAGTAATCCTTAAGCCGGCTCTGGATGACGATCCGGGCAAAAGCCAGAAACGGCACCTTCTTTTCCGGACAATAAGCATCGATAGCTTCATTGAAGGCAATCAGGGCAATGCTTAACTCATCGTCCCGACCCCACTCCAAATTTCGCTTGGCCTGGCCGCAGGTAGTCCTATGGATGAATACCTGACAAGCTCTTATGAGATTTTCTCTGGCTTCGCTGTCACCAGCCATGGCCTGGCTCAGCAAAGTTTCCTCTCCGTTGTCCATGTTACACCTCAGGCGTGACCGATTTTACGGTCTTATCTATTAATACGCAGTCCCACGGAATTTTCAGGGGGTCGGGGAATAATTTTCTTATAAAC
>DATMYB010000076.1:0-3551 GCA_035561215.1 Syntrophomonas sp.
TACATATATTATACACAAACGTTAAATATATTATAAACTTTATTGAAAATAACGTATAAACTTGCTTCCTTATGATTTCCTGCTTCCAGACTTCGTTGCTATCGAGCTCAAAATCTGATCCAGGGTTATGACGCAATGATCGGCACGATGGTGCTGGGCAGGGGCGCCCGGAGCCACGACTACAATATTGGGTCTTTCCCGGTGCTGTTTCCAAAGGGCATTGTTGTTGCATATGATTATTATGGCTTTGGTCTCGTTGGACAGGCGCGCGGCAGCTCGTTTAAATTCCCCTTCATGCGGGTGGGGAGTCATGCTCATCACGAAAACGAAATCCACCATGCGATCGTAGAGCAGGCGCTGCATGCTGGCCAGCAGGAAATCCACACAGATCAACACCGCTATTCTTCCGATCCCGGTTTCAAATATGGAAACCTGATTGCATTCATAGGTGACGTCTTCAACCAGACCGTCGTATTCAAAACGGTTGGCCTTAACCACCGGAGCCAGCACCCTGCCCCGCCGGTCAAAAATGAGGGCGGCATTGTAAAGCGGATTATCCGATCCGGCCATCCGGCAGCTGCGCGTGAGCGGCAGGTGCCGGGTTTGCTGGAACAGCTCTCTCCGTTTCATGTGAAAAGATCCCGGGGCTAACAATATGAGTCGAGATCTACTCCCTTGACCCAGCAACTCGCCATAGACCAGCTGGTAGTTTAGAGGAGTGGCCAATTCCGGCATGATAATCACGGCACAGTCCTTGAGCAGCTCTTTAAGGGCCTTTTCTTTACGCAGATGGTATTCGGGTTCATCGATTCCCGCAAATGCGAATCGCCTTTTGCCTCCCCAAGCCTCACCCGTATCTACCATGGCAATGTTTTGTGGATCCATAATCTCCCCAGGTACCAGGCCGAATTTTACGTCCCGGGAATCGTATTTTGACAGCCTGATGCTTATCGGTATATGGGAAACACGGTAATTGCTGTCCGGCGTGAACAAATCCATATTACTGCACCAATTAGCTATATTAAGATAGTCAACCCCCACCCGGGCATTGTTTTGGGATACAGCACAGCGCAGGCTGTTCAATCGCATGGTCACCTCATTTTGAGGGCGAAAAACCAGCTCACCGCGCGGGGTTTCTATGGAACAATAGTCTTCGACGATCAGGTAATCGCTGTAAAATAGCCCAAAGTAGTCATCCAGGGTGATCAGCCAGCTCATCATGTAAAACAGCAGCTCGATTGGCTTGCGGGCTTTCTCAACGGTGTCATTGTAGAAAAGCCTGATGGGGTCTTCTATATGACAATATAATGAATACTTTAGCTCTTCCGGCATTGCACTGTCCCAAAATGCCTCAACTTTATGCCGGATTTTATTGAATAGAACCCGGTTCTCACGGCTCCGGTCCAGCTGGTAAATGAAATCCCTGAAGTTCCGGCCTTTTAACAGGTAATACAGATTCGCGTATACATCAACACTCCTGCTGATACCGCTGAATATGGCTGTTCGAGGCCCGGTGTATTCCATCTCCAGGCTTAAAACGCGGGCTTTATCACATTGCCAGGACCAAATCCCGGTTTTAAACTCCTCCAAAGATACTTTCACTGGCTTATCCTCTCAATCCAGAGAATTCCATTAACCAATGATTCTTCCAGTTTGTACCATATTCCTGCCATCCCACCCCTTTTCCGTTTCATCTATCTGCTTCGGGCGCCCGGCAAACGCCAGCAGCCAAGCTGCTCAAACGCATCATTTTCCATTTCCACTATATTTTATGCCTATTCCCCGCATTATAATGGATAAATAGGCCGATCAGGGCTAATTATCTTATCTTTTGCGACGTTTTTTCTATGCTAAACCTGTTCATCACCGCCCCCACACCTCTACAAGGTATTCATTGACGGCAGAGAGATCGGTCCTAAGGATTTGCCTGTTCAGAGAAGCATGATGAAGTAGGATGAGGTGCGGAATCAGGAAATAAGCTTCGTGGGCCGATGGAATTAAAAAGAAGAGCGATCCCGGCCGGTCATACAATGACCCTACCTTTGTATTTTCGCAGGGCAAAGGACTCGGCCTGGGATTGGCGGTTTGCCAGCGTCGCCGCCCGGCCTGGAGCGAGTATCGACTGTTGGACCGGGCCGATTGGAACTACGTTTAGTGCCAGTCCCGTTTAAAAGACGGCTGTTCACTCATTCGCGGCGACGCACAAGCTATTTGACTAGCGCACAAGCCAAATGGACATGTTCACTGGCTGAATACCCCCCGCCGCATGAGCTTAGATATCTTCGCTTTATCTCATCCGGCCCCAGGTTTTCTACCAGCCGCAAACCCAAAACGGACAGTTCAGCTTCCAGGGCCCCGGAATCAAAACCGGTGATAATCGGCTCACCTATGCTTCGTGTACTGGCTATTAACGATTTAATCCGCTTTGAGGCCTTCTCCGGGTCAAAAGCCGATTTATCCCAGTAATCAAATACGATTTCGCTGCCGCTGCCCGACATACCGGTAATATCCCTCAAAGTGTCATGTATCGCTTTCACCGGCAGGTAATGGGTAACTCCGGTCCAACTGAAAAATGTCATACGCCCAGGATCATAACCCGAGCCGGCCAAAGCCTGGGCCGGACTTACCTGCCCGAGATCCGCCGGCACCAAGATCAGACCATCGGGCATCAAAAGGCCGGCCCGGGCCAGCAGCATCCGTTTCATATCCTGCATAGCGGGAAGATCCAGTTCGAATACCCGCACCCGGTCTGTCAGATCCGGGCGGCGGAAGGCAAAAGTGTCCAACCCGGCGCCCAATATAACGTACTGGCTTACTCCTTTGCCGACTGCTTCCTCCAGCCGGTCTTCCACGTATCGTGCCCGGGCCAGAATAGGCCCGGCCATGATTCGCACTCCCCAACGCAAAGCAGCGTCAAAATCGTCGCTCTGGGCGTCTTTTTCCGATGCCATTGGGGACGCTGTACCAGCCAGATGCCGTTCAATTCCCTGCCGCACCTCCTCGGGCAGCAGTCTGAACGCCAGGGCGTCATCCAATATTTTGGGATCATCATGCAGGGCGTGAAAGCCGCGCAGATACGCGGTCATAAAGGCAGTCCTGCCGGGACCTTTCATCCGAACACCTCCCCAACCAGCTCGTGATTATTCATTCTTAAGCGCATAAAAGATTATCTTATTCATCATCTTCCTGTAAAACCTGAATAGTCTCCTCACACCATCCTATGGTTGCATCGGTTATGGTCTTCCCCCATTGGATAACTGCCAGCCAGGCCTTGAGTTTTCTTTCTGTCTTGATCCGGCTTTTTATCTCTTCTGCTCCGTTATCTAAATACTCCCTTATCCGCATCTGTTCTTCAATTTTGTTTTCCAGCTTTTCTACCATATTGTCTACCGGAATATTATTGGAGAATAATAATTTGAGCAGCAGTTCCGCCCGTAGAATATGCGGTTCGACCGGAAGCATCAGCCATTTAACAAACTCTTCTCTTCCCCCCGGGGTAATGGAAAAAATGTTGCGCGGCGGTCGGCCCTCAGTTTGTTCTGTTTTTTTTG
>DATMYB010000077.1:0-2288 GCA_035561215.1 Syntrophomonas sp.
CAGAATCATTAGGCGACGAATCGCAGCAGGATATGGAGGCGTAGCTATGGAAAGCAAAAATATTCAATTTGACGTAGCTGATGATGTGTTGAAATTAGGCGTAAACGTAGTCTGTTTTATTATGGAAGGTATGACTAACCGGGAAAGCAGTGCGGAGTTTGAAACGTATCGCGCGGAAGAAACCCGCCGGTTATTACAGGACTTGTCACCGGAAAATATAAAAAGCGATCCTGTCTTGGCAGGATTCCGCCTGCTGCACCAAAGAATAGGTTGCAGCAACCGCAAAAATTTAGCCGCTTCTGAAAATTTGCTCAAAATGTTATATAAAACCGGCACCTGGCCCCATGTCAACCTCCTGGTTGACATCTATAACCTGGTGTCCTTGACCAGCCGTCTGGCTCTGGGAGCTCATGATGCCGATCATTTAGGCGGCAACGTTCACCTGCGCATGACTGACAGCGCCGAGAACTTTTTCCCCATCGGAGCCCAAGGGCCCGATCAAGTCAAAGCGGGCGAATATGCCTACGTTGATGATGACAACGACATTATTTGCCGGTTGGAAGTCAGGCAGGTGGAGAAAAGCAAAGTATCCCTGGAAACGGTGAATTGTTTTTACATCGTCCAGGGCAATCCCGCCACCGACAGCGAATACCTGCGCATTCATACGGAAAAATTAATCGAGCTGACCCAGCGATTCTGCGGTGGTCAGGCACGTATGCTATATAAGCCCTGGTAATCGTTTATTACCAGAACGCTTACGGACAGTAATTCCGGACAACGCTCGCCCTCTACGTCTTAACCGTGGCTGCGAGGGTTGTCCGGAATAATGATGCCTACCTCCGCCTTGCCCTGCCTCGCCTCTTTTCATGGGGCTCACGCAGCGAGGATTTTTCTCGGCGGATAACCTAAACCCTTAGGCAACGCAGACTAGCGGTGCACTCTCCTGGCTTTGGTTACGATTTAGTTGAACAATATGGTTGGCTCTGATTAAGCAAAAGACTAGGTTCTATTTGCGGATTATACCGGGCTTTGAGGTGAAGGGTTTCAACATCGTTGATAGCCTCCTGCAAAAGTTGTGTCCAGTCGTAAGTGTTTTCCGCTTCCAGCACTTGATGTAAAAGGGGTTTGGTAACCGGATGCGCCGGTACGAACATCGAGCAGCAATCTTCAAAAGGCAGGGCGGATATATCGTATGTTCCGATTTGCCGCGCTTTATCCGTTATTTCCGTCTTGTCCCAACCGCATAAAGGTTTAAGAATCACCATATCAGTAGCTTGACCGATGGCGATCATACTCTCCAAGGTCTGACTGGCAACCTGCCCCACGCTCTCACCGCTGATCAGTACCTGATCCCCGGTTTTCCGAGCTAGTTGTTCGGCCAGACGCACCATCATTCTGCGCAGAATGGTGACTCTAAATTTATCGGGACACACTTTGCTGATGGTTTCCTGAATCTCGCCTATATTTACGATATGCAGTTCCAGATCGTTGTTATATTCGGCCAGTACCCGGGCCAATTCGATAACCTTTTGTTTGGCGGGTTCACGTGTAAACGGGTAACTGTAGAAGTGGACCGCGGATATTTTTATCCCGCGTTTCATCGCCATCCATCCCGCCACCGGACTATCAATACCGCCGGACAGCAGCAGCATGGCCCGCCCGCTGGTCCCCACCGGAAGACCGCCCCCGCAGGGCAAAATCTCATCATAGATATAACTATTGTCAGCCCGGATTTCAATATAAACCGTCAATTCCGGATTATGAACATCGACCCGCAGCTCTGGAAAATGTTCCAATATACGACCGCCAATTTCACGGCTGACCTGCATGGAATCCAATGGAAAAGATTTGTTGGCCCGCCGGGTTTCGATTTTAAAACTGCGGGGCTGTTTGGCATCGATGATGCTTTGAGCGGCCTGATAGATCGCATCAAGATCAGGAGCGGCAGTTATTACCGGGCTCAGGGACACCAGCCCGAAAACACGCTGCAGCAGTTGAATGGTATCCTCCATTTTTAGGCCGCGAGTCAGCAAAATACGGTTGTCTTTAATGCTTAAACTGGAGCCGGCCGTCTCCACCGCTTTTTTTATATTATTGTTCAGGGCAGATTTGAAATAGCCCCGGTTATCTCCTTTCAACCCCAATTCACCATATCTGACCAGCAAATGATCGTACATTGCCGGCACCCCCTTTAAATAATCTCGCTTCATTGTTTATGATGATTCAGCAATAAGTGAGAAAAACAAAAATCGATAATATTAACTTTTTAATATTAACAAAGCCTATGG
>DATMYB010000078.1:0-7342 GCA_035561215.1 Syntrophomonas sp.
GGTTGTCCATAATCCAGGGCCGCTGTGATCGCCATAGCCGAACCCATGGAGTGTCCTGCCAGCCACAGAGGACGCGGCAGATTTAACCAAGCCGGCAACCGGCTGAGCAATTGGGCGCCGGCCTCGATGGTTTCCAGCATCGGTCCGGAGGAATGGCCATGGCCGGGCAGGTCTAAAGCTATGCCGGTGAAAGAGTCAGGCAGCAACTGCAGTTGTGCTTCCCAAACATGATGATCTCCGCCGCTGCCATGTACAAAGATTACGCTGCCCCAAGGATTATCCGCCCATTTAGCCTTATAGGCAATTGACCAGCCGTCAACCGTCAAATATTGCATGCCTGACCATCTCCTTTACAATTCCCATTTTTCATGACATCTCGATTATGATTCCCTTGCAAAAACTTACAATTCGTTTGTGGAATGTATAAACATTCCGTCGCCAGACTCAGCGTCAAGCGCTCCTTCATGTTTATACATTCCACATGATTAAATCAGGCTTTTTGCAGGGGAATCAATTATTAACAGTATAAAGGATTTTACTTGCAGGTTACAGTCAAACGATTCAGGCGTATTGCCGGTTTTGGGGCAGCAATAACGCTTCCGGATAGCGACCGTTTAAACAAGCAAAGGGATGGCAATACTGAGTTCAAGGGGGGACGGATCCATGTTAAAAAAAGTGGCTGTTGCAGCCGTAATGATTTTTTTTATGAGTTCAGGGCTTTATATCGCATCCGCTCAAGGAAACCGATTGACCGATTCCGTGCTAAGATTGCACGTACTGGCCAACAGCGACGACTCGGCCGACCAGGCGCTGAAGCTGGAAGTCAAGGACGAGATCGTCAAGTATATGCAAACGGAATTTAAAGATGTCAACGATGTTGAACAGGCCAGAAAGCTGGCGATTGAAGATCGCGGCGTAATTAAACACATTGCCGAGCAAAAGATAAAAGCGCGTGGTTATGATTATCCGGTGGAAGTTTACATCGGAGAATTTGATTTCCCGGTGAAGTCCTACGGGAATATGGTGTTCCCCGCCGGTAAATACCAGGCCGTCCGAGTGATTATCGGAAAAGGAGAAGGCAAAAATTGGTGGTGCGTTTTGTTTCCTCCCTTATGCCTGGTTTCCTCCAATGATCGCGGCATGAGTCTCGGCAGCGTGCCGGAAGCGCAGGTTACTTTCAAATGTTTGGAATTGCTTCCCAAAGGGTTACGGTTTAAGGATTTATAAGTTCGGTTGGAACGGCTTAAGGGCTGTTCCAATTTTTTTAATGATTTGGAAGCACAGGGACGGTCCTTTTGCTTCCAAAATTATTATTTGTTAGTTGAATGTATAAACATGTTTGGGAAGCAGCAAGGAAGCACAAGAACCATCCCCCTGCTTCGTGTCAGAGCGATCAAAAAAGTTCAAGAGCAAGGCATTAAGGGAAGACCGTGATTGAGGCGTACATAAGGTACGCCGATTGAACGGGCTTTCGTTAATAACGCAGCTATTGGGCTTTTTGGACGCTCTGATCTTAACGAATCGGGACTAAAGCGTTATAATGGGGAAAAAAATAGAGAGACGGTGCGTCACTATGAATCTTGCCTCTCCTGCTTCCGCATGTATGCTGGAGGCGCCTGCCAAAGTGAACCTGACCCTGAATGTTTTAGGCAAACGCGATGACGGCTATCATGAGTTGGAGACAGTTATGCATCAAATCGGCCTGACGGATAAGATCAGTCTAAAACGAGGCGGGTCGGGTATCCGGGTCGGCAGCAACAGCCCTTTGGTTCCTCAGGATGAAGAAAACCTGGCCTATCAAGCCGCCCGGTTAATGTACGATAAATTTGCCCTGCAGGCAGGACTGCAGATATATATAGAGAAAAATATACCGGTAGGCGCCGGATTGGCCGGAGGGAGCACGGACGCCGCCGCGGTGATCACCGGCATTAACGATCTGTTCGGTTTGCAATTGGAATTAAATGCTATGTTGGAACTGGGAGCCCGGATCGGATCCGACGTATCTTTTTGCATAATGGGAGGGACGGCGCTGGCACGAGGCCGAGGGGAGATCCTAAGCCCGCTGGCCGAAGGACCGGAATTAACCTTCGTGTTGGTTAAACCTGATTTTCAAATTTCAACTCGTGCTGTGTATCAGATGTTTCGTCGGGAAAATGTGGCCTCGCCGCCTGATACAGCGGCTTTTCTTGCAGCTTGGAATAATTGTGATATGATTAGTATAGCTCGGAAAATGAATAACGTACTGGAATCAGTCAGTTTGTCGGAGCATCCCGAAATAATGGCGATTAAGCATCAGTTGGTGGAGTTGGGAGCTGAAAATGCGCTTATGTCCGGCAGCGGGCCCACGGTTTTGGGTTTGTTTCTAAGTCGGAGACAAGCCCAGCAAGCATTTTTGCAAATGCAGCGTGAGTACAAAGAATCATTTCTGGTATTTTCATATAGAAAGGGTGGAGTTAATGGGGGAAAGGCGCCTCATTCCGGTTAATCTGGATTCGTATAAACCTTTGCGGGAATTAGTGCTTGAGGCCATAAGGGAAGCTATAAAAAACGGGACGCTGCAGCCGCGGGAAAGATTGATGGAAATACAGCTGGCGGACGAGTTGGGAGTCTCGCGTACCCCTGTGCGGGAAGCGTTACGCAAGCTCGAACTGGAAGGATTCATCGTCATGGTTCCCCGCAAAGGAGCGTATGTATCAGACCTTTCCATGAAGGACGTGGCGGATGTATTTGAAATCAGAGCCGCGCTGGAGGGATTGGCAGGAGCTCTGGCGGCTGAAAGGATCACTGAGGAAGAACTGGAAGCCATGGAGCGTATGTTGGTAGAGAAGAGCGAGGCCATCAGCCACAACGACATCGACAAACTGGTGGAGGCGGACACCAAATTCCATGAGGCTATGTATATGGCCAGCCGCAATGAAAGACTGAGCAACATTATCAGCAACTTAAGGGAGCAGATCCAACGCTTTAGATTAACTTCCCTCAGCATTCCCGGACGCAGAGAGGATTCTTTGAAAGAACACCGCGAAATTCTGGAAGCGATACAGGCCAGGGATGCGCAATTGTCCAAGCAGCTTGCCCAGGAGCATATTGAAAATGCTGAAAACGTACTCATTGATTCGCTAAAAAAAGGTAACTATCCCGGTGGCGAATAACGGAGGTTTAAAAATGCAATACGATGCTATCATTTTGGCGGGCGGAGAAAACACCAGCGATTTAAAAAAAGTGGCTCCATATGATAATGAAGCGTTGATTATTATTGGCAATTACCCAATGATCTATTATGTGTATCAAACCTTACGCTCTTCCAAGCAGATAAACCGGATTGCTGTCAGCGGCCCGGTGGAAGCCCTTAAAACGATCTTGCCGCGGGATGAGCGACTGGTTTTCGTTAACGGCGGTGAAAACGCGATTGAGAGTTTTGCTTATGCGATGAAAGCATTGGAGAAAAACGGGGTCAGTTCCAAAGTATTAATTATGCCCACCGATATTCCCTTTATTACGGTAGAAGCCATCGAGGACTTTCTCCGGCGGTGCGAAATCAGCGACGCTGATTTCTATTATCCGGTTACGAGCCGGGAAGTTAATGAAAAGAAATTTCCGGGAGTGCAGCGTACTTACGTACATTTGCAGGAAGGCACCGTTACCGGGGGCAATCTGTTTTTAATACGCAGCGCAATCGTCGATAAAACTCTGGAGATGGGAACAAAACTGGTGGAGAGACGGAAAAACCCGTTGGCTATGGCCAAATTGTTTGGATTTTCCTTGGTTTTTAAGTATTGTCTGGGCCGACTAAGTATCGACATGGTTGAAAAGCGGTTTTATAAAGTTCTGGGCATAAAAGGCAAAGGGATTATATCGCCTTACGCCGAGGTCGGCGTAGATGTGGATAAACCCAGCGATTTGGCCCTGGCTCAGGACAAGCTCGGAGAGGTCTGTTTTTTTGATTAATCTGCCAGCCTACCCGGCTGGTTTTATCTTTTTCGGGGAAAAATAAATTGCTTTTGGGTTTTACAAATAAATGAATAATACAGTAGTATTATTAAGGCAGATTCTTAATCCTGACAGGGAGGAAAACAGATGGATTGTTCAGCAGTTGTTCTGGCTGCCGGCAAAGGTGTACGGATGCGTTCCCATATTCCTAAAGTAGCTCACCGAGTAGGCGGAGCTCCAATGGTTAAACATGTAGTCACCGCTATCAGCCAGGCGGGTATTGATAAAATTACTTTGGTGGTCGGGCAACAGCAGGAGTTGATCAAAGAAATATTTGCCGACCGGGAGATCCATTATGCGGTTCAGGCTGAACAGCTTGGCACTGGTCACGCTCTCCTGCAAGCCTATGAGCAAGTGCAGCACGACGATACGGTGCTGGTGGTAGCAGGAGATACGCCCCTGCTGCAGGCGGAAACCCTGCGTAAGCTTATGGATTTCCACCTGCAACACCAGGCTTCGGCGACGGTTTTGTCAACGAGTATTGATGATCCTTACGGATATGGGCGGATTGTTCGCGGCGAAAACGGGTCTTTTTTACGCATAGTGGAAGAGAAGGATGCCAATGCGAAAGAAAAGATGATCAGTGAAATAAACTCCGGCATGTACTGCCTGCAGGTGGAAGAAGCTTTTGCCGCCCTGGGGCAATTGGGATCCGGCAATGCCCAAGGCGAATATTATTTGACCGATATTCTGGAAATATTAAAAAACAACGGTCATAAAGTCGAGGTATTCCATACCGAAGCCCGGGACGACATTTATGGGATAAACAACCGGGAACAACTGATGTGGGCGGAGCAAATTCTGCGTCAGCGCAAAAACCGACAGCTTATGGCGGAGGGAGTCACCATCATCGACCCCCAGACGACTTTTATAGACAGTGAAGTCAAGATAGGTATGGATACCATAATCTTTCCTTTTACCATTATTGCAGGGAAGAGTATAATAGGAGAGTCATGTCAAATCGGGCCCAGTTCCCACATTAACGATTCCCGTGTGGGGAACCATGTAATTATAGAGAATTCCAGGGTAAAGGAAGCCGAAATTGACGATGCATGCAATATCGGTCCCTTTGCTTATCTGCGCCCGGGGGCGGTTTTGCGCCGGGGTGTGAAGGTGGGAGACTTTGTAGAAATTAAGAAATCCACTATCGGCCCGGGAAGCAAGGTGCCGCATTTAAGTTATGTCGGCGATGCCCAGGTGGGCAGTGATGTCAACGTGGGCGCCGGTACCATTACCTGTAATTATGACGGTAAAAATAAGTGGCCGACGATTCTTGAAGACGGCGTTTTCATCGGCAGCAATACGAATCTGGTGGCGCCGGTAAAAATCGGGAAAAATGCTGTCACCGGCGCCGGCTCTACGATTACCAAGGATGTCCCGGCGGACACTTTGGCGGTGGAAAGAGCCAATCAGAAACATGTTGAGGGTTATGCCAAGAAAAAAAACAGATCCTGATATCATTATTTGGGAGGTATAGGGAGTATGAAGGCATCCAGGTGGAGGATGAAATTATTTACAGGCAATGCTAATCCCTGTCTGGCGCAAGAAATCGCATCTTATCTGGAAATACCGGTGGGAGACGCCTCGGTAACCCATTTTTCTGACGGCGAGATCAGTGTGGCGATCGACGAAAGCGTCAGGGGGGTAGATGTTTTCGTGGTTCAGCCAACCTGTTCACCGGGCAATGAGAATTTGATGGAATTATTAATAATGATTGATGCTTTCAGGCGTGCTTCGGCGTCACGGATAAATGCGGTTATTCCTTATTACGGCTACGCTCGCCAGGATCGTAAAAGCCGTGCCCGGGATCCCATAACCGCCAAACTGGTCGCCAATCTCATCGTTGAAGCCGGAGCACAGCGCGTGGTGGCGGTTGACTTGCATGCTACCCAGATTCAAGGATTTTTTGACATCCCCGTGGACCACCTGCCCGGTGTTCCCACCATAGCCGAATATCTCAAACGCAAGGGCCTTACCGACAACGCGGTTATACTCTCGCCGGATGTGGGAGGCGTTACCCGGGCCCGTGACCTGGCCGCCAAGTTGTCAGCGCCCTTAGCGATTATCGATAAGCGCCGTCCGGCCCCCAATGTTTCCGAAGTAATGAATGTTATCGGTGATGTAGACGGCAGATCCGTTATTATTATTGACGACATCATTGACACCGCCGGCACCATATGTACCGCGGCTGAAGTTATGATGGACAAGGGCGCTAAGGAAGTGTATGCCTGTTGCACCCATCCAGTCTTCTCCGGCCCGGCTATGGAGAGATTGGAAAAGGCTCCGATTAAGGAAGTCATCGTGACCAATACCATACCGATTAAAAAAGAGCAGCAACTTCCCAAAGTTAAAGTTTTATCAGTAGCCTCGCTGGTAGGCGAGGCCATCCTGAGGATCCATGAGGATCTTTCCGTCAGCAAACTGTTTGAAGTTTAACTGTCTGCGGTTATCTGAACAAAACTGAAGCAAGCTATAAAGCTGCGCAATAAGCGTATAGTTGATTGGGCAGCTTTTTTGCAGCGTAAAAACCTTTCCTGACTTTTTTCGCGGCAGGCTTCAGGTTATACTTATAGTAGTCTGTAACATCTAGAAGTTTATTTTATCCGGCAAGATAAATTTTCGCAGGGGAGGGGGGCGTCGCTTGTAATACTGAACGTATTGCGATCGACGATAACGCATCTCTGAGCCTTGCAAGCGAGGATTTAGCGGTTGGGAATTAAAGTTTTAGGTGTTACAGACTACTACTAACCAGAGGTAGAAAATTATGAAAATGATCGTAGGCTTGGGCAATCCCGGCAAGGATTATAAAGACACCAGACATAACATGGGCTTTATGGTGTTGGAGGAGCTGGCCTCCCGCTATCGGGTGGAAAAGCAGGAAAGCCGTTTCGATGCCATCATAGGCCATATCAGAATTGATACGGAAAAGGTATTGCTGGTCAAACCGCTGACCTATATGAACTTGAGCGGGAGAGCGGTTCAGCCTTTGGTGCATTGGTACAAGCTGCCGCTGGAAGATTTGATGGTGGTTTTTGACGATATGGATTTGCCGACCGGTAGCCTGCGCATTCGCGCTAACGGGGGAACCGGGGGACATAAAGGCATGACTTCCATCAGCGAGCGGTTGGGCAGTAAAGAGTTTGCCCGGGCCCGCGTAGGCATAGGCCGGCCTGAATATCACGAGGTAACGGATTGGGTGCTGGGAAAATTTAGCCGGGAAGAGCAAGAGATCATTCAAAATGCGGTCAAGTATGCCGCCGACGCTTTAGAAACATGGGTGAAAGCGGGCATAACCTCAGCCATGAACGAATATAATTAAGCAGAAATGTATAAATTAACCTTTCGCCTGGGA
>DATMYB010000079.1:0-6705 GCA_035561215.1 Syntrophomonas sp.
GGGTAATGGTCTATTTCTTGTACTGTTCTTTAATTAAGCCTTTAATACCACCATTATCCAAAATGTTAAACATATATTGGGAGATTTGTTCACTCTTTATTTTCTCACCGCTGGTGTTATTAATGACCAGTCCGCTTTGTATATCCACGGACAATTGGTCTCCTGTCTTCACTTTGGTACCGATACCAGGTACTACGATAAGGGGTAAGCCCAGATTAATGCCATTACGGTAAAATATCCTGGCAAAGGATTCTGCAAGAATCGCCCCGATGCCTAAGCTTTTTAGGGTTATCGCTGCATGTTCCCGGCTTGATCCACAGCCAAAGTTCGTTTTCGCGACAATGATATCACCGGGTTGAACCAGCTTTACGAAGTCTGGGTCAGCGCCTTCCATCGCATGTTGGGCAACAAGATCCGCATCGGTCAAATCCAGATAACGGCCAGGATAGATTTGATCTGTGTCGATATTGGCCCCAAAGACAAAAGCTTTTCCTTGAATACTCCTAATCATGAATTTTTCACCTCTATTCCAGATAATCTGCCGGATCTGTGATACAACCATTGCGTGCGGCAGCTGCTACACTAGCCGGTGAGGCTACAAAGATTTCTGCCAGGGGATGTCCCATACGACCCGGGAAATTACGGCTGGAAGAAGTGATACAAACTTCACCTTCGGCAAGCAGCCCTTCGTGGGTACCCAGGCATGCGGCACAGCCGGGTGTAACCATGGTTGCTCCCGCTTCGACCAAGGTACGAATATAACCTTGTTCCATTGCCTCTAACAAAACTTGTTTGGAAGCCGGGACAACCAGGAGGCGAGTACGGGGATGTATCTTGCGGCCTTTCAAAATATGGGCGGCAACTGCCAAATCCTGTACCCGTCCGCCTGTGCACGTTCCCAAAAAAGCTTGCTGTACTTCTTTCCCAAGATAATCGCCAATTGGGTGTACGTTGTCAACACTGTGAGGTGCTGCAACCTGTGCTGTCAAGGTACTGACATCAAACTCAAATTGTGACGCATAACGATACCCTTCATCAGTCTGATCTATTTGATAATCGCGTACACCTTTCTCCTCCAGGTAGGCCAGGGTAATTTCATCAGGCTGGATATAACTGGCCTTAGCTCCCATTTCAGTCGTCATATTACACAAGGTCATTCTTTCAGACATCGTAAGTTGCTTGAGCAAAGGTCCGGAAAATTCAATGCCTTTATAAACTCCATACTCAGCGCCCAAGGCGCCGATAATATGTAAAATCACATCTTTGGCGAAGACACCTTTTTGCAGCTTACCTGTGATCTGAATCCGGATAATTTCCGGAACTCGAAACCACAGCATCCCTGTGCGCAGGATGATCGCCAGGTCTGTAGCCCCAACCCCTGTACCGAAGGCGCCAAAGGCGCCATGCGTGGTAGTATGAGAGTCTGTAATTACAATAAGTTGACCGGGTTTAGAAAACCCCTTTTCAGCCAAAACCTGGTGGCATACTCCTTGATCGATATCCATTAGATTTTCTATGCCCTGGCTCCAACAGAATTCGCGGAACTGTTTCTGGTTGTCTGCCTGTTTGATGCTGGATGCCGGAGCATAGTGGTCAAGAAATATGATCGTTTTGTCAGGGGCGGCAACCTTCTCCCCATCCATTTCATAGAATGATCGCAGTGTTTGCAGATATAGATCATTAATACCAGCGATATCAACCTGGCAGTTGACAATTTCACCAGTGGTTACTTGATCTTTCCCAGCTGCTTTGGCTATTATTTTTTCCAAGGCATGCATGGACAGATTCACCTCCTCAGCTTGTATTTTGCTCTGTTTTCCTATTTAGCCGACATAACCTCCGAATTAACTAAACCAAGAGGTGATTTGCCCGAAAAGATGTCCAAAACGTTTTGCGCTGCCATTTCCGCCATGTCTCTGCGGGTATCCGGAGTCGCCGTACCAATATGCGGGGTCATTACTACATGATCCAGTTCAAGGAGTTGCGGTGTGACGAATGGTTCTTTTTCAAACACATCCAACCCCGCACCCCAAATCTGTCCCGTTCGCAGGGCTTCAGCCAAAGCCATTTCGTCAACTACAGGTCCGCGCGAGGTATTAATCAAGATAGCTGTGGCTTTCATCATGGCAAATTGCTCGGCTCCCACCATGTGACGTGTTTCCGGAGTCAATGGCGTATGAATAGAGACAAAATCAGATTCTTGCAGCAGGGTCTCAAAATCTACTTTTCTGGCGCCCATTTCCTTCTCCAGGGCTTCATTAGAACGACTATCTGAATAGATAATTTTCATCTCAAAGCCACTGGCTCTTTTTGCTAAAGTCGTTCCGACGCGACCGGCTCCGACTATGCCAAGAGTTTTCCCGACAATATCCCTGCCTTGAAAAAAGGAGGGTGTCCAGCCCCAAGGTTCTTTGGTACGAATCAGACGGTCGCCTTCGGCTACCCGTCTGGCGACAGCAAACAGCAGCGCCCAGGCAATATCTGCAGTGGCATTATTGACGACTCCAGGCGTATTCGTTACAGCAATACCGCGTTTACTGGCAGCTGCTATATCGATATTGTTAAATCCCACTGCATAATTTGAAACAACCTTTAACTGAGGCCCTGCAGCATCGAAAACTTCTTCATTGACAATCACTCTGGAATCAGTGACCAGAGCGACTGCTCCCTTGACTTTTTGCAGAAAAGTTTCCTTATCTTCCAAAACTTCGCTGGGATTGGATTCCACCGCAAAGAAAGGTACCAGCATATCCTCCAGAGGTTTGGGCAGTTTCCGGGCGACATAAAGTTTCATTTTTTCCGCCATCACTTCATCCCCCTATTCCTTAAGGCCTGTAGATATCATCAATTATTTCGCAGCTCTTTTGCTCCAAACTTTTGTCAACCCAGCTGCGATCTGCCTGCCCTGTTTGAGCAGCCACCAGTTTGCTATGGTCATTGGCATAGAATTTTTTAGCTGCTTCTAAGAGCGCGGGGGCATCATGTTTGGGGATAACGACAACTCCATCGCCATCACCGACGATAATATCACCGGGATTCACATGGATATTGCCACAGGATATTGGAACGTTGATTTCCCCAGGTCCATCTTTAAATGGGCCGCCAGGGGTGGACCCTGTAGCATAAATGGGCACGCCTAATGAATAAATGGCGTCTGCGTCTCTGATCGGCCCATCGACGACGATACCGGCGATTTTGCGGGATTTTGCATATGTAACAATAATTTCTCCAAATAATGATTGGCTGCGGTCTCCTTCATTGGAGATAACCAGTACATCGCCTTCTTCAACCATATTGAGGGCTTTGTGAATCATCAGGTTGTCGCCTGGGCGAGCTTTTACTGTCAGTGCCACGCCTGCCATACTATCTTGCGAAGGTGCTGTCATACGCTTAATTTGAGAACTCATCGCACTGAGTCTGCTCATACAGTCAGCAATATCGGCTGCAGGGATTTTCTTGAACTCATCCACCAACTCCCTGGGAGGCAGCTCCCTTTTGGTAAATACTCTAAATCCAATGCTCATACTAAATCTTCCTTTCTGTTTTTTAGCGGATTCATCCGGTTTACATAACGGATATCCTTATGCTAGCCACTGCATTTCATATGTGCATGATTTATGCCAACTCGAAAAGTATGGATATTTTGGGGGTTAGAGAATATTTGCCTGCCTGGCTTTATAGATCTGTCTCATTGTCTGTTTCATTATGCGTTTCAATATGTCTCAACCCGTTTCATGTATTAAATTTGATGAATCGATGAGGCGGGTGATTCATTGCACATGCCGCGCACACGAAAAAAACAGCCCCTGACATTGGAGCTGCTTGGTCTGCCGATTTCTTTATTTCATTCCATATTTTTTTATTTTACGCCATAGGGTAGAGCGGCCAATACCTAAGATTCGAGCCGCTTCTGAATAATTTCCTCCCGTTAAATCCAGTGTTTTCCGGATGTTGTTCTCCTCATCAGATAAAAAGGGCGTGTCCTGGATGAACTCCTCTTCTGTTTCCTCCAATAGCAATTTGCGGATGGTTTCAGCATCTACCACAGAATGCTTGTAGATAGCAGAGAGCCGCTCCATAATGCTTTGCAGCTCTCGGATGTTTCCGGGCCAGTCATATTTGCACAGTTCACGGATCGCATCCGGGGATAGCTGTAAATGATGCTTCATGATACTGGTATGAGCAGTCAGAAAGTACTCGGCCAAGAGCTTAATATCTTCATAGCGGTCTCTTAATGGGGGGATACGGAGTTTTAAGACATTGAGGCGATAATATAAATCCCCGCGAAATGTTTTATCCATCACCATCTTTTTTAGGTTTTTATTAGTTGCCGTTAAAACACGTACGTTTACAGGTATGATTTTATCACTGCCCAAACGCATAATTTTTCTTTCCTGCAAAGCTCTGAGCAGTTTACCTTGGGTGAGATAATCCATCTCAGCAATCTCATCCAGAAAAATAGTACCTTCGTGTGCTACCTCAAACAAGCCAGGTTTACCGCGACTGCTGGCTCCCGTAAATGCGCCGCCCACATAGCCAAAAAGTTCACTCTCCAGCAATTGACCAGGTAGAGCTGCGCAGTTCACTGCCACAAAAGGGCCATTGCTCCGGTCGCTGTAGTTATGTATGCTTTGAGCAAACATTTCCTTTCCAGTTCCACTTTCCCCCAGAATAAGTACTGAAGAATCAGTAATCGCGTATTCCTTAGCTATCTTCACCACTCTTTTCAGACTGGGACTCGCTCCGATGATATCTTTAAAGGTATTATACGCTACATGACCATCAGCATAAATACGCCGCCGCAGTTGTGCTTCCATTTGTTGGATCTTAGATACCTCTTGAAATGTTGCTACCGCACCCACAGGTTTGCCTTTGACATTGACCGATACTGTGTTGCAAAGGACATCGATATCCCCGATTTTCAGAATTTGACCCAGTTCCTCTCTGCCTTGATGTAATACCTTCTCCAAATCCAGCTCCGGCCACAGATCGCTGGCTTTCTTCCCGACCACTTTCTCGGCTTGCCCGCCCAGAATGCTGCCTGCCACCGGGTTAAAAAATACAATCCGATTATCGCTGTCCACAGAAATGATACCTTCATAAGCATAGTCAAGCAGAGCTCGAAATAAATTGGCTCGGGCTTTTTCTTGATTCTGGGCTTCAACAATGAGCTTAGCTTCCGTGAAGGCCTGCAATATCCCTTCGGCCCCAATCTCAATCGTTACCGCTGGCCTGTTCAGCTCTCTGACGACACGGGTGTTGGCGTAGCCCCCAATGATAACATCAGCTCCCTCAGAAAAAACCTGTTGAATAACGGCTTTTGCTTCACTCTCGTTCGTGATATTATTGAGATGATATTGACGAATATCCACATCCATGATGGACCCGAGCGTTTCCACGCCTTTCGTCAGATCAGAGTGCGAGAGCGCCGCGATGCGATTGCCATATTTTTTGGCTTTATCGACCGCCCGAATAATATCAAATCCAGTAGTAGCTACCTCTACAACAGTAATTGGCAGACCGGAATTACGGATTGCATTGGCTGTCCCTCCGCGGGCAATGAAGATCTCTGCGCCTTCCTCGGCCAATTTCAAGGCTGCTTTTAGGCCCTCTCCCAGTGAACCCCTGGCCACAAAAATGTCGGAAAAACCATCGACTGCTAAAGCCTGTGCTGTTGTCATTACTTTTTCATCAGGGGCTAAAAATACAATCTGTGCCATATCATCCCTCAATCGCATTTGCATTTCTGTTTTTATATTGCTTTTTATTATATTATATCAATATAATGCGAATCAATAGCTAAAATCGGTAGATTAATTGGCATTGATATTGCATTAAATATTATTAGGTTGTTAAAATTTTAAATATTTTCGGGAGGTGTCAAATGTCCAATACCCAGGAATGGTCCAACTGGACCTATGAAAAGAGATGTCGGAAAGCTGTGGAGGCTCTTCAGAAAAATGAATTCACTGCGGTTTATTGTGCCAACCGCGAGGAAGCAATTTCTTACATCCTAAATGAAGCGAAATCGGCCTCAAGCGTAGGTTTAGGCGGTTCCCTGACTTTGCAGGAACTGGGAATTGTCCCCTTATTGCAGGAAATGAGCAAAGAAATTATTCAGAATTCCAAAACCCTTACAGAGGAAGAGAGGCGCCAAGTAGGCCGGCGGATGTTTTGCAGCGACTTGTTTCTCTCCAGCAGCAATGCCCTGACCCTAAACGGTTTTTTAGTAAATATCGACGGGACCGGAAACAGAGTTGCGTCTTTGATCTTCGGCCCTGCTAAGGTCATCGTCGTTTTAGGACGAAACAAAATCGTGGAAAATACGGAGCTCGCACTGAAACGTATCAAGGAATTCGCCGTACCGGCCAATAGCCGTAAAAATGGGACAAAAAATCCCTGTGCGGGAACGGGCTTTTGCATCGATTGTCAGACGCCGTCCCGCTCCTGCCGTATAACCGTTATTCTGGAGCGCAAACCCCGACTCCAGGATTTTCATGTGCTGGTTGTTAATGAGACCCTGGGGTTATGAAGACTTGAGGCCTGCCCCGCACATGGGAATCTGATCATTAATATGAAAGCCAATTTAAAAACGCCATTCGGCTGAACGGCGTCTTATTTTTTGTATTGTGCATGGAAAAATGATATCTGAGCCCGGTCCGAAAACCTGAGGATGAGTCGAACTCTTACTCATATATATAATGG
>DATMYB010000080.1:0-4038 GCA_035561215.1 Syntrophomonas sp.
GCGGTAAAGTTAAAAATCAACTGCAAAACCCTCCGGCGGCGCGGGTATCCATTTAGAGTGATTAGTACTCTGTCAACCTTTAAGTCCGCATATTATTTGTCGAGGGAAATTTCTGCAAGGCAAGGCGGATGATTGAGCAATACTGGATGTATTGCGATTGACGACAACGTAGCCATGCAGAAATTTAACCGACAAGGAAATGTGGAATTAGGGTTGACAGTGTACTAGTAGCGGGGGTAATGTAACCGGGCGGAAAAGCAATCGCTACTTTGGAGGAAATGAAACAATGAAAATCTTGGTTTTAAACGGTTCGCCTAAAGGCAACAGCAGCAACACCATGCACCTTACCCGCGCGTTTTTAGACGGGGCTAAATGGGCTGACGCGGAAATTATTGATGTGGCCAAGGCCAACGTGAACGGTTGTTTGGGCTGCTTTGCCTGTTGGAATAAGACCCCGGGGAAATGCGTAATAAATGACGGAATGGATGAAATTATCGCCAAAATGATTGCTGCTGATGTGATTATTTGGTCTTTTCCGCTGTATTATTTCAACGTTCCCGGAAATTTAAAAAATCTTATCGACCGCCAACTTCCCCTGAATCTGCCGTTTATGACGGAAGGTAGCGGGAGCGGAGCTCACCCGCCGCGCTATGATTTAACCCATCAAAAACACCTGGTTATTTCAACTTGCGGCTTTTGGACAGCGAAAGGTAATTATGACGCTGTAATCTCCATGTTTGACCACTTTTGCGGAAAGGATAATTACACGACAATCCTTTGCGGACAGGGAGAACTGTTTCGGGTGCCTGAACTGAAAAGCCGCACGGATGCGTATTTGGAAGTCGTTCGCCATGCAGGGGCGGAATATGCCGCCGGAGGGATTCATGCCGAGACACAGGCGGAGCTTGCGGAGCCGTTATACCCGCGGGATGTGTTTGAAAAAATGGCGAACGCTTCCTGGGGTATTGCCCAGGGTGAGGATTCGGGAACTCCGGCAGATGATAGCCTAAACTTTACTACGCAGATGGCGGCTCTATACAGGCCAGACGGTGTGGAGCGTATATTGGAATTTTATTATACCGACATTGACAAAACCTATCAACTTCTGCTGACCAAGCAAGGGGCTGAGGTTATAACAGATGGATTCAAGCCGTATACTACGAAGATTGAAACACCGTACTCGATCTGGCGTTCCATTTCCCGCGGGGAAATTTCCGGATCAGAAGCGATGCTTCAGCGACTTTATAAAGTCCTCGGTGATTTTAATCTCATGTTAAAATGGGATAAATTGTTTGGCGCACAAACCCCTTCAAAGCCAGATAATATAAAACCCCGGCACAAAACAACATGATGATTCTTCTCGTGCCATGGATTGTCATTTGGATAGCAATCGCAATCAATCCCGCTGTCGGTGGCGTAGTAGGCATTGCTATGGCAGCGTCTGTTCCGCTATTATGGATTTTGTTTCGGCCTGTTGTCTATGAGCAAATCAGCATTCCAATCGTGACGGGGCTTTCGTTGGGGGCTTTAATGGGTGCGGATGTAAAACTTATCCTTTCCGGCAGCTATTTGATATTTGGACTGATGTGGCTCATCGGCGCCTTTACCAAAATACCGCTGACTGCCCACTACAGTGCGGCGAATTACGGTGAGGAAAGTGCTTTTTCAAATCCGCTCTTTATCCGTACCAACCGCATATTGACCGCTGCCTGGGGAGTACTGTATCTTGTCATGTCGATTTGGACATATATTCTGATGGGTACTGGTTTCTCAGCTTACACAGGTTTAATCAATTCTGTCCCCTTTGCGCTGATGGGCGCTTTTACAGCATGGTTCCCGAAATGGTATCCAGCACGATATGCAGCAAGAGGATAGCCATTGCCGCGCCTAAGTTCTCCAATGAGTATCAGACGGATTCGAACAGTATTTTGCTCTGCACCAAGCACGGACGTTCCCGATTGTCGTTTATGAAAGTTGCATGAAAAGTAATAGCGGAATAAAGATTTTTGTAGTCAGACGGGAATTCTTTTATCTGTCTCACCAATTGAAATTTTCCGTTGTTCTTAATAATCTTTTAAGCCGTTCGAAACGAACGCTTGTGATATGCCCCACTTTTCCAATAGACAAAAAGGACAATCAAACAAGGCGTCACCTCTGTCTTTCTTGCAAAACAATATGATTTTCGTGGTAACAGTTAACAGATGATAAAAGGGAATGATCAAATAGTAATGGATGATTTGGAAAAACCGATTGTTTCGTTAACACATAATAAAAAGGACAGACAGATTGTCTACATACTCATGATCATACTGCAATGCGTGATTTATGGTATCGGCAACCCCATTACCAAAATAGCCTACGAGAGCATCACGCCCTTTTGGTGTTTGGCTTTTCGCTTTACGCTGGCCGCATTGGTGATAGCTGCAATCGCCGGCAAGAGAGCTATAACCGAATTGCGGTCGGTTCGTATAGGTAACTGGATGCCTGGGGCCTTATGCATGGCAGGAGCTTATATCCTCAGTAATATAGCCCTGAACCTGACCACCGCCACTATGGTTGGCTTTCTGATGTCGCTGCCCGTGATATTCGTGCCCATCCTTGCCATCATTGTACTGCATCGTCCTTACCGCTGGTCTTTCCTGCCCGTTCAGGTGACGGCGGCAGCCGGACTGTATCTGCTATGCAGTACCGGCGGTGTCTTCTCTTTCGGCTGGGGCGAGGCCTTGGCACTGACCGTCGCCGTCTGCACGGCCGGAGCGCTGGTATGGGGTGAGAAAAGCCTGCAAAGCCTGTCTCCGCTTACCTTGTCCTTTGCTCAGATCGTCATAACCGCTGTGCTCTCGATCATGGGTGCGCTTATTTTCGAACGCGGTACGGCTTTTTCCGCCATCCAGCCGGAAGCCTGGTGGGTGATCGTTTATCTTGCCGTTTTTTGTTCTTGTCTTTCTTATTTGCTGCAAAACATTGCTTTGACGCATATCCCGTCCAGCCTTATCTCGCTTACACAATGCACCGAACCTGTTTTTACCGCTGCCGCATCCTTTGCCATTCTCGGGGAGCAGCTTTCCGGCATGGGCTGGTGGGGCGCTGCCTTGCTGCTGGCCTGTATTGTCTACGGCAATTATATCGAAAAGAAGGCGGATGGTATATTACCAGTTGGTCCAACTTCATAAACCTTTTAAGAGCGGCAAAATTTGCAAATAGATGGCATTGGTGGTAAGGTAGTTAGCAAAACTAACCGCCTTAAAGGGGTTGCATCCATGCGCAATAAATTTTTTCAAAATACGAGAAAGCCGCAAGGTATCCTTGGCAGGATTATGCTGAATAGAATGAACATGAGACATGCGAAATTGGCCGCGTGGGGATTTTCGCATCTGACCTTGCGGGATCACGCTCATATACTAGACGTGGGTTGTGGTGGCGGGGCCAATATCGCAAAAATGCTGAATGATGCCCCTGGAAGCGTGGTGGACGGCTTGGACTATTCAGCGCAAAGCGTTGCCTTCAGCAGAAAAACCAATGCCGTCCAGCTTGGAAAGCGATGCACCATCCATCAGGGCGATGTTGCCAGCCTGCCATATCCCGACCGGGCCCTTGATTATGTTACCGCCTTTGAAACTATCTATTTTTGGCCGGATCTGGATGCCGCCTTTCAGGAAATTAGGCGCGTGCTAAAACCGGGTGGCGTGTTTTTCATCTGCTGTGAAACTGACGATTCCGACGACACCACCTGGACGGAACTTATCGAAGGAATGACAATCCACCACGGCGAGAACATAAAGGCCAGTCTTTTGAACATTGGTTATCAAAAGGTTGATCTGCACAGAAAAGAGAACGGCTGGATATGCCTAGTGGCGATTTGTTGATGCCGCACCGGTGTTATTTTTGCGTCCGGTAATCGGAACCAGAAGGTCACAGGTTCGAATCCCGTCATCCCGACCAAAAAAGACATAGCTTCCGCCAAGGAAAGCTATGTCTTTTTTGCTTTGGAAAGCGTGGTATGATGGATTTAAAGTTTTACATCACGCAGGTAAATAA
>DATMYB010000081.1:0-9602 GCA_035561215.1 Syntrophomonas sp.
ACGTGTGAGAGTGAAAATTATTATTTAATGGAAAGGTTGAATCAGCAATAGCTGCGCGAGGAGATGAAATTGCATGGTAGATCCTATATCAGCGGCGGTTATGCAGAAACAATTAAAATCTATTACGAAGCAGATGGCAGCGGCCATGATGCGAAGCTGTCGTTCCTTAAACCTCAGTGAAGCCCGGGATTTTTGCACGGGGATCTATGGGCCTAACGGCGGCATATGGGAGCAGAGCGAATTCATTCCGATTATGGCTTATACGATTCCCGATTCGATTCGCACGATTGCCCGGTATTTTGGCGATGAACTTTATCCCGGTGATGTCATTATTCACAATGACCCGTTTACCGGGGGCAATCAAACCTCAGACGTAAAAATCGTTGAACCGGTTTTTTGGGAAGGCCGGTTGCTGTGCTTCACTGCCATTAACGCCCATCAGGCGGACGTAGGAGGACCGGTGGCCGGGGGCTACAATCCCCGGGCCCGGGAGATATGGCAAGAAGCATTACGGCTGACCCGGTCAAAGTATATGAAAAAGGACAACTGCGCCGGGATGTATGGGATCTAATATTTGCCAATATTCGCCTGCCGATTGTCAAAGAAGATATCAAACCAATGATAGGGGCCTGCAGCGTAGGCCGGCAGGAATTGGAGCGTCTGCTTGGCTTTTACGGCACGGATTCTTTTCACGTCAATCTGCAGTATTTGTTTGATTCCTCTGAATTGTCCATGCAGGAGCAGATAGCTGCTATTCCGGACGGTGTTTATGAGTCTGAGCACCTGATCTTTGGAGATGGTATCGATGACGAGAGAACATTTACAATAAAACTGCGGCTTACGGTACAGCAAGATCGCATCTGCTTTGATTACAGCGGAACTTCGGAGCAAACCGCCGGTTATGTCAATGCTCCTTATGCCGTGACGGTATCGGGATCATTGTTAGCTCTTTTGATGTGTTTGGAAAAGGTCTTTCCCCGCAATGAAGGCATGATGAGATGCCTCGACTTTAATATTCCGTCAGGCAGTATCTTAAATCCGCTTTTCCCGGCGGCTACCGGATTCGGAAATCATTTGTCAGACCAAATCGGCGCAGCCGTATTCAAAGCATTATACCGGGTATTGCCGGATAAGGTCACCGCCGGGTGGAATCCCATGCTGTGCCTATTGCTGACCGGTTATGATCAGGTCCGGCAGCGGCATTTTGCCGATATGCTTATTAATGCCTGCAAAGGAGGAAGCGGGGCTACTTCACAATATGACGGCTGGTCTCATTTAGGGCTTATTGGCGGGGGCGGCGGTATCACCGCCCAGGACCCGGAATTATTTGAAACGGAAACCCCTGTTATTTTTCATCGCTTTGAATTCGCTTGCGATTCTGCCGGCGCCGGTGAGCGGCGCGGGGGATTGGGAGTAGACACAGTCGTGGAGCTCGTTGAAGATAACATTCAAGTCGATGTATTCGGAGATGGGATCAGGCCGGCAGCGGCCGCTTTCGGTTTAGCCGGAGGCGAGGCGGGGTGTACTAATTCTCTGGAGATTATTTTGCCTAACCATATGGTGATTCGGCCGGCCAGCAAAGATTTAATCGGACCGCTTCCGCGTGGTACAGTTTTGCATCAGTTGGCTGGCGGAGGAGGAGGATTCGGGGAAGCCTGGCAAAGGCCGGTTGAATGGCTGGAATATGATATCCGGGCCGGCTATGTATCCCAGGAAGCGGCAGTCCATAGGTATGGCCGCAAAAAGTTTGCACTGCATAAATGACGGAGGTGGCGCCTGTGAAAAAGTCTTCGGAAATCCAATCGGTCAGCCAACAGATTGTAGAGGATCTTTTAAACTCCATTTTAAGAGGGGAACTTAAATTAGGGCAAAAACTGCCTTCAGAAACGAGTCTGGCGGAAACGTATGGGGTGAGCCGACCTACTATTCGCAGCGCCCTGTCAATTTTGGAGACAGAACATATTGTGCAGTCCAAAAAAGGCTGTCAGGGAGGTTGGTATATAAGCAACAGCGACACCAACCAAGTAGCCAATTATCTGGGGCGTTATATGGCGTTGTCAATTAACAGCAACGCTATCAGCAGCGCACATTTGGCCGAGATTCGTACCATTGTGGAAGTGAAAGGGTGCGGACTGGCCGCAATTCGCCGCACCCCTGAAGACTTGCAGGCGATAGCTGCAGCTATCCCGGTCCATTACCAATCTTTAAATGATTACGAATATCACAGTCAAGATATTGAATTTCACCGTCGCGTTGCGGAAGCCACCCATAACCCGCTGCTGGTCATCACGATTCGGGCGACGACCATGGCCCAGGAATTATTTGCCATGACTTCTCCGGCGCCTGACAGAATTCGGCGCGAGTTGAATCAGAGCCTGCTTACCATTTATCAGGCAATTGTTGAGCAAAATTCCCGACGGGCTGAAGAAGCGATGCTGGAGCATCTGGGTTATTACAAAAGGCTGTCCGGCAGCACCTACTTTAAAGTTGAATGAGAGACATTAGATAACGATAACCCATTAAGAAGGCAGTCAGCCTTCTTTTTTTATGGACAAATTGTCAACTCGATTTACAATTCCCGACAAACATATTTACCAATCGAAGGGTATTAGCAGGCTGGAAAAGAAGAAAGTGCAAATAAGAAACTGTGATCTGTGTTCAATTCCGCTTACTGAGGAGGTGGGATGATGTTGGGCAAACTGTTGGGGTTGCTGGATAAACCGGAAACCAGTCGGGAAGGGAAGGTGAATATTTACCATCATTTGTGCCTCAATATCCGCAGCGGCAAAAACTTATGCCGGGCTTGTGCAGAGGCCTGTCCGGTTAAAGCGCTGCAACTGGGGGGAACCGTGATTAACATCGATAACTGCGTGTCCTGCGGGCTGTGCGCGGTAGCCTGCCCAACCGGTGTGCTGGACGAACTCTGGCCTGCATTAGGAAAAGTACTGACGGTTAGTAAGGACCCCCGGCCTACCTTATGGATCACCTGCCAGCAGGCGCCGGACGTTCGGGATGCTTTGCGCATTAACTGTTTGGGCGAGTTGACCCCGGAACTGGTACTCTTTCTGCTTAAACGCAATATCGGTAGTATCTCGGTGTTGTATAATCCTGCGTCATGTGAACAATGCAATTTACGTTCGGGACAGAGCAACTGGAGTAAGGTACTGCACCAATTAAGCAATATTTATCCGCCGGAAAGCGGACGGTTTGAAGTCCATCAGGAAATGCCCGGCCCAGTAAAAAACGAGCGAACCACAGTGGATTTCTCCCGACGTACACTACTGCGTTCCTTTTCCAGTGAGGCGCAGCAACTTGCAGTTCAATTTTTGCTGGGAGAGAAAAATAATCCGGACCAACCACGTTTGGCTCAGGGTTTATCAACACGAAGAAAGCTATTTATCTATGTTTTGTCTCAATTGCGTCCTGAGCAGGTGGAAACGCTGGAGCCTGGGTATTTAAGACATCCCGCAATAAATCAGGAGTGTACCTGGTGTGGAAGCTGTTCCACTTTATGCCCTTCGGGAGCGCTGCGCATGGAAGTGCTGGAAGATGGAAGTAAAAACCTGACTATCAAATCAATCGAATGCAATTTATGCGCGCTTTGTGCTTCCATTTGCCCTATTTCCGCTATTACAGTGAATTGGGAGGCAGGGAACGATGGCTCGGCTCAGTGGCAAATCTTGCTTAAAGGCCGAAAAGTTACTTGTCATCAATGCGAATCAGTATTCTGGACAGCCGTTGACAGACCTAATTCGCTATGTCCTGAATGCAGTTATCGACACAGTAAACCAAAAATCACATGGCATGAAATCTAGATGTAAACCATGGGAGGTGCTAATCAGTGGACAATAAACTCAAGATGAACAGAAGAAATTTTGTAAAGGCCTCTGCCGCGACAGCCGCGCTGACTTATGGAGCGACCCACTTTTCTCACGTATTTGAACCGTCCCAGGCAACGGCGGCCGGCTCGGAAGAAGGGATTAAGAAAATCCGTACCGTATGCGCTCCTAACTGTGTTAACAGTTGTTCTCATCTGGTATCGGTCAAAGATGACCGCATTATTAAAGTTGAACCGGGAGAGTTCCCGGACCCTCGATATAACCGTATTTGTTTAAAGGGTATATCCAATGCCATGCAGCGGACTTATTCCCCAGATCGGGTGAAATATCCAATGATGCGGGTGGGCAAACGGGGAGAAGGGAAATGGAAGCGCATTTCCTGGGATGAGGCCTACGACTATCTGGCGAAAAAAATAACGGAGATCCAGGGAAAATATGGTGACGGCGCCATGGCATGGATGTCTATGACCGGAGATTACGGGGTGTTTGGCCAAATGATCTCCCGCCGCATATCCAACGTCATGAAAGGAACACAGTTGAGTAATCTGGGGATCATGGGAGACCTGGCCTCCAATGTCGGCTTTTTACCGGCTACCGGCATGCTGCAGGACGCCCACCCCTGGCCGGATATGATGAACAGTAAACTGGCTATATTCTTTGCCTGCAACTATGCGGAAACCTCTTTGAATGATACCCGTTTTATATGGGATGCCCAAGAGAACGGCATGAAGCTGATTGTGGTTGATCCGCGGTTTTCTAACACCGCTGCCAAGGCTGATCAGTGGGTCCCCCTGCGTCCGGGAACAGACGCCGCTCTTATGCTGGGCATGATGAATGTCATACTTAACAAAAATTTGCATGACCAGGCATTTTTAACTGAGAACACGACCGGCCCTTATCTGGTTCGTTCCGATAACGGTAAAATGCTGCGCCACAAAGATATGGGCGGCAATTCCGAGGAATATATGGTGATTGATGCAGCTTCGGGAGCAGTCAGACCGCGGGGCGCGCTTCCGCATGCTCTTTCCGGAAAGTCCGAAGTTGCTCTGGCTGACGGAAGTAAAGTCGTATGCAGGACCGCCTGGGATTTAATTGTCGATTATATTGCCGAATGGACCCCGGAAAAAGCCAGCGAAGTCAGTGAAGTGCCGGTTAACGTAATCACCCAGCTGGCGATTGATTATGCCACCACCCATCCGGCTGCCATCCGCATCAGCCAGGGAACCAACCGCTATTGGCAGGGACATCAGGGCTTCCGCAACGCCATTCTCCTGGGCGCCATCTGTGGTAGCCATGGTAAAGTGGGAGCCGGTGTTTCCTGGGCCGGCGGCACTTTGTTTAAAATTATTGCCACCACTCCGACTAGCTGGCTGAATCCCCGGCAGGATGAAGGCTATGAGCCCAAAACTGTGGTGGGAAGCCATATGTTTGAACAACTGCCCAAAGACGAGCCTTGGCCGATTCGCGGTATATGGTTCAACCATTACAACTATGGGACCCAGATGCCCAACTACAACCGGTTTGTGAATGAGATCATTCCGCGCCTGGAATTGATTGTGGCAAACGAACAGATCATGAACGATGCCACTACCTACGCGGATATCGTGCTGCCAGCTTGTTCATGGTATGAACAGGAAGCTGAATTGGTGTGCTCCTGGTCCAACTACTACATGCAGGTGCGCAACCAGTGCATTAAGCCGATGTGGGAAGCCAAGCAGGACTATGACATTTACAAAGAAATATCGGAACGCATGGGATATGGAAAGTACTGGGGACCGATTAAAGACAATCTAAACGAGCTGATAGACGGTCTGGGCGAAGAACGTATGCGCAACATCAATAAAAAAGAATTATGGGAAACCGGAGTTACTTCCGCTTTGTTCCCGGAGGACTTTATTCCCTTTGCCGATCAAAAATATTTTACGGCTTCCGGCAAACTCGAAATATACCTGGACTTCCTGCATGAACTGGGTGAATCTCTGCCGGTTTATGTAGAACCAATCGAGAGCAACCGCAAACCGAAAGCCAAGAAGTACCCGCTGACTTTTATGAATGTTCATAATGTATTCACGGTTCATTCTCAGCATGCCACCTTGCCTTGGATCATAGAAATAAATCCCGAGCCCAGAGTGGATATCAACCTGAACGATGCAGCCCAGCGCAGCATAAAAGACGGCGACATGGTCAAAGTGTTCAACGACCGTGGTCACGTCGTGCTTAGGGCGCGGGTAACCGAAGGGATCAAGGAAGGTTGTGTCAACATCTATGAAGGTTATTGGAAGCAACAGTTTAAAGAGGGTCACCTGCCGTCGCTGACCCATATGGAGTTAAATCCGGTACACGATGCGGTTGTAGAGAGTAACTATGCTCCTTACGACAACCTGGTAGAGATTGAAAAGTCTGAGTAAGGGGGTTTGAAGAATGAACAAAAAATATGCTCTGGTAATAGATATGAAACGATGCGTTGGTTGCCGCACCTGCACCGTAGCCTGCAAGATGGAGAATAATGTGCCGTTGGGGATCGCCCGCATGCGGGTATTTAACCCTCAGGGCAACCTGCACTTTGACAAACCGATGGGCAGCTATCCAAATCTAAAGATGTTTTGGACTCCCGTGCCTTGCCAACATTGCGAGGATGCTCCCTGTGTAAAGAACTGCCCGTCCGGGGCACTGCATCATCGACCTGACGGGATTGTGGATCTGGACAAGAACAAATGTATCGGTTGCCGTTATTGCGCTTGGATATGTCCGTACGATGTCCCCCAGTTTGATGCTGAGGCCGGGGTCAGTGATAAATGTAATATGTGTGCCCATCGCCTGGAAAAAGGGGAAGAACCCATGTGCGTCAAATGTTGTCCGTCCCGGGCGATACATTTTGGCGACTTGAACGATCCCAATTCGGAAATATCGAAATTGGTGAGCACGAGAAGCAGCAAAGTCTTGTCACCGGAGCAAGGAACACATCCAAGCACGCACTATCTGTTTTAAAGGAGGGGAGACATATGGAAATATCCTATAGTCTGGCGATAAGTTATCTGCTGCTGGGAACCGCCATCGGGTTGGTCATGTGGTATGCCGTGGCAGCGTTTATGCAGGGTGAGGCCCTGCAGGATTCAGCTTCTAAAGTGATTTTGATCGCTTTCATTCTGGCAGTGGTAAGCATCGGTTTTGCGATCGGGCATCTGGGGCGAATGGAAAGGTTTATTAACCTGGTCTCCAACCCCGGTTCTTGGCTGTCCCGGGAAGGATTTTTTGCCGGGGCGTTTACGGCTTTAGTCGCGCTGTACTTTTTTGTACTTAAGAAGAACGGCGTGGAGAATCGGAAAAAAGGGAATGTTCTTATTTACCTGGCTGCGTTGGCTGGGCTGTGCGCCTTAATCAGTATGGGGATGATCTATGCAACCGTACAGGCCGTTCCAGCCTGGAACAGCACGCTGGTGGTATTGATTGATGTATTGTCAGCTATCATGTTAGGGGGCTTGCTGTTCCTGGTGCTGGCTGGGCCAACGCTGCCGGCTCCATTTACGAAAACGATCGCTACAGCTGTATTTATCATACTGATTGCAGGTATTGCGGTAAACATCGCCTATGAAGTCCAGGTGAAAATGGTTCTGTCCGCTTTAGCGGCACAAGGTGCGGTGGTTCCGTCGATATGGATCGGTACGCTGGTGCGGGTTATTGTCGGGTTACTGGCGCCGGCATATCTAATCTATACCTCGCTCAAATCAGGAGCGGAAAAGCAGTTATCAGCTTTTTCTATCGCCTTGATCTGTTTGGTGATCGGTGAGATAGCGGGGCGTCTGATGCACTTTGTGGTGGCGGTAAAGGGGCCGTTTTTCTAAGTGAGAGGGTGAATTTATGCTGAAACAACAACAATATGAACTGCTGGCTTTGGCTTTATCTTATCCGAATCCGGATCTGCTGAAGGCTATACAGGCGGGGGATTTTGAACAGGCATTCGGGCAAAATGCCCCGATCCCCGCTAGCCTTGAAGAGTTGGAGGTAGAGTATTGCCGGATGTTTGTAGGTCCGGGTCATATTGAAGTTCCGCCCTATGAATCCGTATATCGGGGGCATGATCATAACATGCAGAAGGGAACGATTATGGGACCGGCGACAGTAGACGTACGGGAAATGTATGCCCGGTCCGGCCTCCAATTGGCTGCCAATTTTACCGATATGCCGGATCATATCGCAGTGGAAACCTGGTTTTTGGCTTACCTGGAAGCCATGGCCTCCACCGACCCGCAAGGGAATTATATTGAATATAAAAAACAGTTTCTGGATCAGCACCTGGGCCAGTGGGTGGAGCCTTTTGTGGAAGGCATACAACGGCGCGGACGTCATCCCTGGTATGAATTTGCCGCCAATTTGCTTTATGAGACCATCCAAAGTGAATTATCGTAAGTATATACTCCCAATGATCGAATCGCTTTTCGATCATTGGGAGGGCAGAATCCCGCCATTATTTGACATGGAGAAGACGATACAAAATCCTTGGGGATAAAATTAAGTGGGACTATGAAATAAAACGTCAATTGCATTAATCTATTTCGTATTTCAGCACATGTCCAGGAGCTGATGGCGGCAATGTTCAAGGGGCGATTGCCGCGGGAACAGGCTGTCAAAAAGGGATCATTTATTTCCAAAATGATAAGATGCCAGAAGCCATTAATTATGACAAAGCAGATGTCGAGAGCGATTCAGCCGCTTAACCTGGGAAAAGGAGCTGGCAATGCGATGAAGAGCAATCAAGATATTTCAGCCAAGCTGGTCGGCAATGCAGGCCCAAGCATTGCATTAATCGATAGAGCATATCGAAACAAAAGCACAGCTAAATCCACGCTTCGCTTTGGAATAGAAAACATATTGGGGAATAGCGAAGGGCTGCAAAAGGCGTTAAATCTCGCGAAAGCAGCGGCTCAAAATGACGCTTCCGTTCTGCTGCAAGGAGAAAGCGGGACCGGGAAGGAAATGTTCGCGCAAAGCATCCACGAATTGAGTCCTATGGAGGGAGCTTTTGTTGCAATAAACTGCGGCTCCATTCCACGCTCCTTGGTGGAAAGCGAGCTTTTCGGTTATGAGGCCGGCAGCTTTACAGGAGCTGACCGCAGGGGAAGAATCGGCAAATTTGAGCTAGCGCATAACGGGACTTTGTTTCTCGATGAAATTGCGGATATGCCCCTTTCGATGCAGCCCGTATTACTCAGGGCGATTGAAGAGAAGCAAATCGTACGCTTGGGAAGCGATCGCTGCATCGCGCTCAAGTTTCGAGTCATTGCCGCTACGAATCAAAATCTAAAAGAGCGCGTCAGGGACAAAAGGTTCAGAGAGGATTTATATTATCGTTTGTCTGCTTTTAAAATTTTCCTTCCTTCTCTTCGAGAGCGCTGGGAAGATATTGTTTTCCTGGCACAGCATTTTGCTGACAAAGCCTGCGCGGATATGGGCAAAAATAAGGTGAATCTGAGCGAAAAGGTGCAAGCGACACTCATGTTTTACAATTGGCCCGGCAATATCCGTCAGCTTCAAAATGCTATGGTGTACGCCGTCAGTCTGAATCATAGCGGAACGATCGAATATGAAGATCTCCCCGAAGAAATATGTAATCCTGACCCCGCCGACAGTTATATATCGAACGCCGGTTTGCCGAGTATGCCGGAGCTAGAGAGAGAAGCTATAAAAACGGCTCTGAATTTTACCAACTATAATGTGATAGAGGCAGCCAAAATATTAAAAATATCTAAATCTACACTATATAGG
>DATMYB010000082.1:0-2532 GCA_035561215.1 Syntrophomonas sp.
TGAGAGACGAATGGTCATAAGTTATGATCAATTTAACTATATAAATAAGAAAAGCAAACGGGGGGATTATTAATGGAGAATTACCGGGGAGTACAATACCAGAACATACTGGCATGGACAGAAGAACAAATCGGATATGTCCAGTTCAACCGTTCCCAGGAAATGAACGCCATCAGTCCACAGCTTCTGGATGAATTTACCGAGGTCCTCCGGGCTTTCGATAGTGACTCCGAAATAAGAGTGATTATTATCTGCGGTAATGAAAAAGCTTTTTCTGCCGGGGCCGACTTGGGGGATCTGGCGAAAATGGACGCATTTGCGGCGAGGGATTATCTCGAGCCCAGCCGACAGGCGATCATGGAAGATATTCAGAAACCGGTCATTACAGCAATTCGTGGCATGGCTTTGGGCGGCGGTTTTGAAATCGTTCTTTCCAGTGATATACGCATCGCCGGTGAGAGTGCGATGTTTGCACTCCCGGAAATCAGACTGGGATTATTTCCGGGCGGTGGAGGAACCCAGCGCTGGCTCCATTCCGGCTCCATTTGTACCGCCAAATACTATATCTTTACCGGCGATTTTTTTGACGCCCAGACGGCACTGAAAATGGATTTGATTAACATGGTGGTCCCGGATGAGGAGGTAATGAACCGCGCCACTAAAATTGCCAAAAGAATCGCCAAAAAATCTCCCCTGGCTTTGCGGGAAGCCAAGCAATGCATTAACAACGCCGTCAATCTGGATTTGCGATCCGGTTTGAGAGGCGAACAAATCGCCTGGTCGATACTGTTTTCCTCATCCAATCCTAAAACCGGGATTGAAGCCTTCTTTGCCGGGAAAGAAGCGGTATTCTGATGGAATACCGCGCAGCCCCCTAGCTTTCACGACCGATGCCGATACGTTCTTTGATACGGCTGAACCATGATTGTTTGGTGGCAGTCGTTTTTTTATCGGGAACCGGCGCGGTTGGCGCCGGACTGGGGGCGTTCTGTTGGCGGCCCGGTGAAACGCCGGTTATCGGCTGAGTGACTGTGGCAGCAGCGCGAGGCTTGTCCGCCGGCCGTTCCGGGATAGATTGCTTCCGGTTTACATTCTCGCGGGCAGGTCTGCCGGCCGTCGATTCATGCCGGGGATTGGCAGCGCTTTTGGATTCTTGCGTAGGCCTTTGCGGTTGACCCTGTTTTGCGGTGCGGGGCGGACTTTGTCTTTGACCCGTATTTTTGGCTGCATTCCGGGGAGGTACCGTTTTTGGCGCCACCGTTTTCTTCCATATATCTATCAATTCTTTGTTTTCATTCAGTTCTGCATCTGTTGGTAACGTGGCTTCCTCTATTAAAGTTCCGATGTGTTCCTCGATTTCATACAGACTCATGATGTCATCGCCGATAACCAATGAAACTGCTCTCCCTACCTTGCCGGCCCGGCCGGTGCGGCCGATGCGGTGAACGTATCCGTCTTTTTCCAGGGGGATATCGTAATTGATTACCAGCGCCAGTTCATCTATATGAATTCCGCGGGCAGCCACATCAGTGGCCACCAGCAAACGAAAATCGCCCTGCTTGAACTGCTGCAGGGTTTTCAATCGTTTCGTCTGGGGAATATCTCCATGTAAAGCCCGGGAAGAATACCCTTTTTGGGTAAGGAAACTTTGCACTCTGTCCACTGTGCTGCGCATGTTGCAGAAGATGATGCAGCTCTCCGGACGTTCAAATTGTAACAGTCGATTTAATTGCGTACGTTTTTCGTTTTCATTGACGCGATAATAAACCTGCTCGGTAGTGTCAACCGTCATGGTATCCGATTCGATTTCAATCATGGTGGGATTTTTCATGTTATCCCGGCACAGAAATTGCACTTCCGACGGAATCGTTGCGGAGAAAAGCAAAGTTACCCGGTTCTTGGGCAGGGTGCGGATAATGCGGCGTACCTGGTCAATAAATCCCATGTCCAACATCCGATCGGCCTCATCCAGTACCAGGAAACGTATGTGCTTGGTAATTAGGGATCCGTGCTGGATGTGATCATATACCCGGCCAGGAGTTCCGGTAACAATAGCGACCCCATGCTTGAGTTCGTCAGTTTCTGTGTTTATATTGTGCTGGCCGTAGACAGCGGTGGTTTTGTGCGGTAGATATTTGCCCATTTGTTTGATATCGCTGTCCACTTGTACTGCCAATTCCCGAGTGGGAGTCAGAATTAATCCCTGAGGTCCCGCTTGGCCCGGATCAATCAATTGCAGCATAGAAACACCAAAAACGGCGGTTTTTCCGCTTCCGGTTTTGGACATTACGATTACATCTTTTTGATTCAAAAGATATGGTATGGCTTGGGACTGAACCGCGGTCGGGGCTTCAAAGCCCATTTCCTGCAGGGCTTTTAATATAGGTGCAGAGATATTCAGATCTTCAAAACTACTCATCATATTCTTCTTTCATTAACATATTACGGTTTCCTTGAATATTATATCATTTTGCTCATTTTGCTCAAACATCTGCTGCCTCATAACATAATAAGAATGTTAAAATATATGTG
>DATMYB010000083.1:0-3801 GCA_035561215.1 Syntrophomonas sp.
ACTCTTCATAAGGTGAGATATATTTGAAATCACCCATTGAAATCTGAAACTCATTCCTGGCGGCGTCTACAATGCTGTTGTCGTTCAGCAGATCGTATACTGCTCCCGATAAGGCCTTGGCTGCAAATATCATAGCGTTCAACCCGATTCCCGACCCGGATGAAGCTGTGGCGATCCATGTATGAGCCGCTGTCCCCACAGGCCATGTTGCAGCTGTAAATTGTGCAAACGGAGTAATATAGCTGACATCTCCCGCATCTACCGACCCGGCCATAATCTCATTCCTGTCATTAACTTTTATGATCTCGTCGCACAGGATCTGATCCAATACATGATCCGGTGCGAAATAGGTAGACATCACTTTCTTTTTCTCTTCCTTTGTGCTCAGCGACGACAGTTCAGCCGCGAAATCAAAATCTTCCGGTGTAAATTTCGGCGGACCTGCCTCTTCCATGTTTTTGTGTAACAGGTCTCCTAAAACGGCATTTTCAACGGCATCATAGCATCCTGCCACCAATGTTTTCTCCATCTTTGTCTCGGTCATCAATTCGGCGCCTTCGGCAATTTTATACAATCTTTCGCATATATGTCTCACATCTGTTCTTTTCGGCGCTCTTACGAAATACCATACTTCAGCGTCGTCGGGTACGACATTTGGAACCATGCCGCCATTGGTAATCACATAATGGATCCTGGCTTTCTCAATTACATGCTCCCGGAGATAATTGGCTCCAACGTTCATCAGTTCAACAGCGTCTAACGCGCTTCTCCCTGCTTGCGGCGCGGCGGCGGCATGGGAAGGTATTCCTCTGAATCTGAATTTGATAGAATTCATAGCCAAATGGCTGCAGCCCCAGACAACATTCATGCTCGCCGGATGCCAGCTGATACAAGCGCTAAGATCATGAAAAACCATCTCTTTTGCCATTAGAACTTTCCCAGCTAACGTTTCCTCTGCAGGACAGCCGTAGTAACGGATCGTTCCATTCATGTTCTCTTTTTCCATGACATTCTTCAGCGCAACAACAGCTCCGACGCCGGCTGTGCCCAAAAGATTGTGGCCGCAGCCGTGTCCCAAGTTTGAATCGTCTAACGGTTCTTTGACTGAAGATACCTTTTGGGACAATCCCGGCAAAGCGTCATATTCACCCAGTATTCCTAAAACGGGCTTTCCTTGTCCGAATTCTGCAATAAAAGCAGTTTCGTTATTCGGTATTCTCACAATCTTAAATCCGTGCTCTTTTAAATATCTTTTCTGGATAGCGGATGCGCTGACTTCGTGAAATGCGCTTTCCGGATTGCGCCAGATATTGATTGCCATATCCTTTAAGGCATTTTCATTCTGATCGATATGGCAATACAGATCTTTTTTCGGCATCACATTTACCTCCATTTTATCATCAGTCAGAAGACATCAAATCTTTGTTCAGGCGTCTTCCAATCAAGATGCTTCCAAAAACAGCTACAATGATGATCATATACGTTCCGCCGAATGGTAAAAAGGCCAGTAAGCCAAGCTTTGAGAGCCCGATCATCCCGCCGGCCAGAATAACCGCAACGATACCGATCTTTGGATTGGGTATAAATTGCTGTCCCAGCATAGCGCCAAACAGCGCCGGCAAAATATTGTTTAACGTTGTTAAAAGATTTGCAGGCAAAGCGCCTAATATTGACGCTCCCAGGAATACGCCTATCGCTAAGATTACAATATTGACAAAGACCGATACGCCAACACCGATGGTTGAAATTACCGCTCCCTCTTCCGTACCGGGTTTCACGCCCGAAGCTTCCTGCGCGGCCACAGCGGCCGGCAGCCTCAAGTTACCGATATTTCCGGACAGGAAGGCCATATAGGTGCCAGGTATGCCAAGCACAGGGAAATATGATATTGGCTCTACAAACCAGAACACGCCGCTTACGCTTGCCTGCATGAGAAACCCTACGAAAACGGCTCCCACGGGAACCTTGATATCAAAAATGAATAACAGTACCAAACATGGCAGATAAGAGAATACGATTCCTATAAGATTAGTAAGCATACCCCATTTAATTATATAAGGTTTATAATCCAATTCATATGCTTCAGCATTTAAGACCTTGTTATTTCCCATGATATACCTCCTGAATCATATTGCAGATATAAACATTCCGACGAACATCGAAATGGTTAAAGACCACTCTTTAATCCATTGCTTGTTATGCTTTTTATTGTAAAGCATAAATGCCGACATAACTACGAAACCGGCAATTGCAGCGGTTGTCTGCTCATTGAATCTGAATACTCTGTCCAAGCTCAGATACGAAAACGCGCCGCACATCGCTCCGGCAGAAACGATGGGGAGCATGGCCTTTCTTCCGCCGGCCAGAACATATCTGAATTTATCCAATTTCGGCGTTGCCAGGGCTGTAAACAGGATCCAGCCTGTGGAGCCTGTTACCATGACCCAGAGTCCGCATGCGAACGCAACCTCGTTCATATCCGGGCTGCCCAGCGTTACGCCCATTGCTTCAGCGCCAAACCCTGCCGCCATCAATTCAAATGCAACGGATCCTATGTAAGATTCCCTGAACAAGGCAACCGGTCCGCCCATGGCTACCAGTACCGGCACAATTCCTGTTACGATTGCAATTGCCGGCCCAATTGACGCTGTAAGACTGCTTTTCATTGCACTCTTGATCTGCGCATCATTGAGATTAAGCTCTTTGCTGACTAACAATGATTTTCTTACGAACAGAGTTGCCTGGAACATAGCCCAGAATGCGCATAATCCGCATGCCAACCACATCCATGGACTGTTGGCGATTTTTAAGTACTCCATATGAATTCCTCCTAGTTTTATTTAATAGCATCTTTCAGATGTTATTATCAATCTAATATTTTTGCAAACAGATACCACCAATCACCAGGTCTGATTACGGGGATACTCCAGAATCCTATCACAACTCCTCTATAAGGAGCCTTCAATTCTTCTATTTTATTGCCGAATAAATCATGAATTTCTGCCAGCACTTCTCCCTCTTCCACAATGTCATTTTCTTTTTTAAACTGTTTTTGGATACCGCCGTTGCTTGCATGCAGATAATGAAGCTCCACATCCATTGCCGGTTTCACTTCAGGCTTACTGTCCTTGATCATATTCAAATATGACATAACATTCAGCATCCCCTCATAGCACCGATCCACATTTTTATCCTTATTATGAAGTCTGTCGCAATGAGACCCGATTTCCGGTAAAATTGCCGGTATGCCGAACATCTCTTTGTAAATGACTGTTGTAAATCCTGTAAACGGAAGATTCTGCATTCTCCAGGTATAGCTGCCGTTAAAAACTCTTGCCATTTCATATGTTGTTTTGCCGATTTCATCGTCCCCAGGCAAATACCCTATGATGGGTTCCAGATGCAGAACGTCTCCACCGCCATGGAACGTGATGACGTAATCCACATTCCTGACAACGCGTTTCAAATAAATGTCTGCCAAACGTTCCGTAATATATTTTTCGCTGTTTCCCGGGAAAATCCTGTTTAAATTCAAACCGTCGGTGATGGACGATCTGCTGATATTGCTGAACGCCTCCAGGTTTAATGCCGGAACTGCCACCAATGTGCCCGCAAAGCTGCCGTCGGATAATTTATCTACAAGCTTGATGATGGCTTCCGCCCCTTCATACTCGTCTCCATGAGTACAGGCGTCAACCAATAAGGTCGGGCCCTCTCCGCTGCCATTCAAAATGGTTACCGGTATGCGGAACTTTGAATTATCCGGTTTGATTCCAAAATTAATATAACCATCAATCTTTC
>DATMYB010000084.1:0-4426 GCA_035561215.1 Syntrophomonas sp.
TTCAATAAAAATAAGCAGCCTTGGGGTTTCATGGCACTTTCAGGTGAAAGCATGGCAAAACAGAAGACGGAATGAAAAGACGAAGAGCATCACTCGCTCAGCTGATAGCGCATACCAATGTCGACGTGACCGAACGCTTTACACCTGCCATCAGCAGATCGCTTAAGATGGCAGGCGCTTCCGGCATCGCCAATATCATGGTTGGGTTGGGAAAATTGGTCATGGGCATCCTATCCCTGTCGTTTTTTACCTGCGTCAGTGCCTTTTACACCTTTGGCATGGTAGTTGCCAAGTACTTTGCTCTTTCCGGCATTTTAAAAGCGCGGAATAGAGGGGAGCAATATCGTTATTACACGCTTTCGGGCATCATTCTGACCGTTGCCAGTTTGCTCTATATCGCCTACTCCGTGCGCTTGTTTCTTCATCCCACAATCGCCGTATATCATATGTACGTGGCGCTTGCCATTGCTTCTTTTACCTTTGCAGAGCTTGCTATCAATCTTAGAGGTGTGATCAGGGAGCGCCGCAATCATACTCCGCTGTTTCATGCGATCAAAATGATCAATCTCGCCTCTTCCCTCATTTGCTTGGTACTTACGCAGACAGCGATTCTTTCCTTTACAAATCCTCAGATGGAAATATCCGCATCGGCAAATGGCCTGATTGGGATTTTTATGGGAGCATGTGCTACAATGCTCGGTATAGTCATGATCGTCCATATTCGCAGAATTCAAAGCGGCAAAAACTATGGTCCGACGTACCGCAAAGTCAAACGGTTCATGAAAAAAGCGGCGTTCTGTTATCAAATAAAACCGGTGCGGCTGACCGAAAATCATGCGGGCTGCCCGGCATTACAGGTGGAGCTTCCAAGCAATATATCAAAGGAAATATTCCAAGCATTGCAGGCCGAGGTCAAGCAACAGCTAAAGCTTGAACTCATAGATGAAAGAGATAATGAATCGGGACAGGAGGAGGGACTATGATCAACATATTGGTGGTGGAAGACGATGTTAAACTCAATCAAATTGTATGCGCCTATCTGAACGACAGCGGCTACCATACCAAGGGGTGTCTCAACCCGCGCGAAGCGTATGATCTGATGTACAATAACCTGTACGATTTGATCGTTTCCGACATTATGATGCCGGAAATCGACGGGTTTGAGTTTGCCGAAACCGTAAGAAAGCTCAACAAGACCATCCCCATCCTTTTTATGACGGCTAAGGATGACATCGTATCCAAGCAGAAGGGGTTTCAGCTCGGTATCGATGATTATATGGTCAAGCCCATCAATATGGATGAGCTCGTAATGCGGGTGGGCGCGCTGCTGCGCCGCGCCAACATCATGCAGGAGAGGAAGATCGCAGCAGGCAATCTCGCTATGGACGCCGACGATATGACCGTAACGATCAACGGCGAGGAAACCGCGCTGACGCTTAGGGAATTCAACATCCTTTATAAGCTCCTTTCCTATCCGAAAAAGACATTTACCCGCGCCCAACTGATGGATGAATTCTGGGGTGTGGATAGCGACACCAGCTTGCGGGCCGTAGATGTGTACGTGACGAAACTGCGTGACAAGCTCTCCGAATGCGACGGCTTTCAAATTGTGACTGTTCGGGGGCTGGGCTATAAGGCGGTGCTTTTATGAGCAAAAGATGGAAGCCCTCCGATTCCAGGGTAAATGCTAAAATTTTTCCTTTGGGCAGCTTCGTTATCACTTTTTTTGTACTGGCTGCGCTGACCACGGGGCAAATGCTGATCCTGAGAAATTATTTGGACTACACGAGCCTTCCGGCAAAATATATAACGGGCGTACTATTTTACTGGATGCTTGTCGCCGCAGCATTTACCTTGCTTACAAGTTACCAAATCGACCGCCATTATCAAAGGCCCATGAGAGAGCTTGCCAAAGCTACCCGCCAAGTAGCGGGGGGCGATTTCTCCGTTTACGTTCCGCCTCGTCATTTGCCGGATAAGATGGATTATCTGGACGTTATTTTTTCGGATTTTAATGTGATGGTGGAAGAATTGGGCAGCATAGAAACCCTGAAAACCGACTTTTTTTCCAACGTATCGCATGAGATCAAAACACCCTTGGCGGTTATACAAAACTATGCGCAGGCGTTGAAAAGCGAAAGTTTGACCGATGCGCAACGGGCGGGCTATATCAACACAATCGTAGAATCCTCAGCCCGATTGAACGATTTGATCACCAATATTCTCAAGCTAAATAAGCTGGAAAAGCAAAACGTACAATCGGTTTCCGAACCTTATGATCTGTGCGAGCAGCTATGCGAGTGCGCCCTCAGGTTTGAAGATCTTTGGGTGAAAAAGGGGATCGAATTTATTGCGGATATCGAAGACTGCGTTACGATCGAAGCGGACGCCAGCTTATTGGAGCTGGTATGGAACAATCTATTGTCCAATGCGATCAAATTTACCGAGCCGGGCGGGACCGTTACTTTAACACAAAGCTCCACCCAGCATGAGGCCATCGTTTCGGTAACGGACACCGGCTGCGGGATGCGTGAGGAAGTTCTCGATCGTATATTTGATAAATTTTATCAAGGCGACTCTTCGCATTCCACAGAGGGAAACGGGTTGGGGCTCGCGCTTGTGCTGCGAATACTGCAGCTGACCGGAGGGACCATCACAACCTCCAGCGTGCCGGGCAAGGGCAGCACCTTTACCGTTCATATCCCGGTAAAGCGTAAGGCTTGAAGATTCATATTTTTGAAACGCAATATAAGCATTTTTAAAACAATACCTTGGTATGTTTGCATTACTAGACCGGGTAAGCCTCTATTATGTGACTGGGTAAGGGGTTGATATTATGACTGAAATAACAAAGGGCGGCCACGATTTTATCGGGTACGAATATAAAGAAGTGACTGCGGACAGCGAAAGGGCGTCCATGTATTTGGACGGTTATAAAAACTTTGGCTGGGTAATAGATGATAATATGCCGCCTTTCGTATCTATGGGGAAAGTGACGCTCAAGCTGAAGCGGGACCGGAAGATACTGAACAAGGCCGAGCTGACCCGGCTGCAGCGCCACTTTGAGGCCTGCATGGGCGAAATCGAGACCATGGAAAGCTTAAAGACTTCAGGGGCAACCGCGTGGGCTCTGGCGGTCGGCATACTCGGAACGGTGTTCATGGCCGGATCGGTTTTTGCTGTTACAAATGAACCGCCAAAGATAGCGCTGTGCATTATACTGGCCATCCCGGCGATCGCCGGCTGGATATTACCATATTTTGTGTTTAAGTCAAAGGTGAAAAGCAAGGCCGATCAGATCATGCGTTTGGTCGAGCAAAAATACGATGAAATCGATGGAATCTGTGAGAAGGGAAGTAAGCTGTTGAGCTGATGCATCAAAGCGTCATGCCTTAAGGGCCTGTCAAAGAGGGCTATGAGGAAGGTCCGGGAAAATCAATCCCATAAAATATGAATAAACGCCCGCAAGCTATCGATGCATATCTCGTCCGCGCCGATAGCTTACGGGTGGTTTTCTTTTGATTTCTAGTGCGGATGTGGGAAACAAACCGCAAATCATGCCCGTATGGATTTAATAATACGCAAACAATTCACAAGCGATTCGCAAACAATTGCGCGTTAAGGTATGAGCATCAACGAAATCGAAGAGAGGTATTAGAACATGAAAAAAAGCAATTTTGTCGCAATGATCCTTGGAACGATCGGGGGCATTTTTCTTGCTCTCGGTATGTGCATGTGCCTGCTGCCAAAGTGGAACGCCTTTACGCCCGGCGTGGTCATGGGCTGCATAGGCCTTGTGATCCTTCTGATCATGGCAGCGGTATGGCGCAAGATGGAGAACAAAGCTCCCATTCAAATGTCGGGTAAAACCTTTATGACCGTTCTTCTCGGGGTTTTCGGGGCTCTTCTTCTCGGCGCAGGTATGTGCCTCGTTATGGTATGGAGCCATCTGGTACCCGGCATTCTCGTGGGTATCGTAGGAATCGTGCTGCTTATCTCCCTCGTTCCTGTAGTCAAAGGCTTGAAATAACATAGAGGAGGTCAATATGAATAGGTTTATGAAGGCAAACAAAAAGATCGAAAAAGCTGTTGTGTCCGGTTATCAGGCAATCGAGAACGGCGTGGTCAGCGGCTATAAGAAAATCGAGGATGGCGTAGTGGGCGGTTACAAGAAGATCGAAAAGAAATTTGTTGACGCTTTTCTGACGCCGGATGATCCTGCAGAGAACAACGCCGATTCCGATCTGCACAACGATGCGCAAAAGAAGGCCGGCGCCGAACCTGAAAGTCAGGATGATGCCAAGGAGTAACGACAGCCAAGAAAACCGCCTATATGGTCAACAAGTGACAACGCTTCGAAACGCCGCCCCAAATTATCTTTTGAGGCGGTGTTTGCTTTCACTTTCATTTATATATACCTGTCATG
>DATMYB010000085.1:0-2009 GCA_035561215.1 Syntrophomonas sp.
GGTTTCCAGGTTTATAAAGTTATTTAAAGTGTATGAATTTCGTACATCAACTGATTTGGTTAGGTTGGCATCCATAATTGATTTGACGGATAACAGCTGATAATTACCGTTTAAGACATTACAGGGTGGGTGTTTTATGAACTACGATTATTGTAAAGCTGACAGTAAAGAACTGTTTGAAGCCTGGAACATGTTTGCGGACACCGGCATTTTTCCGCAGGAATATCTTCGCCGTGAAGATTCCTATACTTCCTGGGTGCGTTGTGAGCATCGGGACATTTACCGGAAGGAACTGTCATCCCGCATCGCCTTCTGTGACAAGGATGTCGACGACTGTCTGATCGTCAATTCATATCGGGTCATGGATTGCATGAATCACATGTTGACCGGAATGCTCAGGCCCAATTATGCCCTGCTGCTTACCGATGCTGCGGGAAAGCCCCTGGTGGATATATCATACCGGGACAACGACGTCATACCTTGGGAAAAAGGCAATTATGTCGAGCATCATACGGTTTTAAAAGCCCTTGACATTGCCTGCAATGAAAAACAGGTTATTGAGGTCTACGGATACGAACACTTATATCAAAGAGGCAACAACTGGCATACCATCGGATACCCCATTTTCAACTACGATAAAACGGTTGCCGGCGGCTTGGGAGTTATCTGCCAGACGGACAGAATCCAGTCCGTCGTTCCCATTGTTAAGATCGGATCGCATTTGCTCCAATCTTCTGTCGTCCTGGCCCAGATCGCCAAAAATAGTATGGATGCCTTGGTTGAAGGCAATCGCGATGCGGCCGTTATAATAAACGAGAACGGGGTCATACTGAATGGAAACAGCTTTTTCATGGATCTTGTAAACAGCAGTGCAGAACAGGTTATTGGCAGAGATTTTATTCACTTTCTCCACGGCCGGGTAGACGAATACGCCTTATACTCCTATTATGACGGAGTCAATGGATTTGACGATCTCTGTTTAATGAACCAACTGAACGAAAAGAAGATCCCGGTAAGGATGAAAAAATCTATTATCGGCTGTTATGAAAGTCACCCCCTTTGGCTGTTGTCTTTTCAGACCAAAAAAAGCTTGCGGGATCGGGTGCAGGGCATTTCATACGAAGATCAGTCCGGCAGCTTTGAAAACTTGATCGGCGATAGTTCCGCTATCGTCAGCGTTAAAAAAATGGGTCAGAAAGCGGCGCGTTCTGCTTCCACCGTATTGATAGAAGGGGAGAGCGGCACCGGCAAGGAACTAGCCGCCCAGTCCATCCATCAAGCCAGCCGTCCGCAAGGGCCGTTTGTCGCCATAAACTGCGGCGCCATTACCAGAGAACTGCTGCAAAGCGAGCTCTTCGGCTATGAAGAGGGAGCCTTCACCGGGGCCAAAAAGGGCGGCCAGCCGGGCAAATTCGAAGTTGCCAACGGAGGCACCGTTTTTTTGGATGAGATCGGTGAAATGCCCTTGGACATGCAGGTCAGCTTGCTGCGCTGCCTCCAGGAAAAAACAGTGGTTAGAGTCGGCGGTACCCAGCCCCGGAAGATTGATGTACGCATTATTGCCGCCACCAATCGCTGTCTGAGCGATGAAGTGCAAAAAGGGACTTTCAGGGAAGATCTGTATTACCGGCTGAATGTTATTAAAATCAGAATGCCGGCATTAAGGGAGCATATTCAGGATATTCCCGCTTTGAGCCGGCACATTTTGGACAGCTTGAGCCAAACCCTCAATGTTCCCGGGCCTGTTCAGATAAGCAAAGAAGCCATGGATTGTCTTTGCCATTATGATTGGCCTGGCAATGTAAGAGAGCTGCAGAATTGCCTGGAAGGCGCTCTGGTTTATATGGAAGACAATATCATCGATCTTGACTGTTTGCCTCTGCAAATCGCCTCCAGCCTGCCCCAGACGCTGGATTCCGGCAGCGGCAAGATGCAGGAGTACGAACGATTCGCCATTATCGAGTCTATTATGAAAAATCATGGAAATCTGAGCCAAAGCGCCCGTGAAT
>DATMYB010000086.1:0-6786 GCA_035561215.1 Syntrophomonas sp.
CGCATAACCGGATGGAAAGAGAAAGAAGCAGTTAATTAATAGCATTTATGAAAGGATGATAATTAATGAAAAGAAACATCTATTGGCTGAAAACGATTTTGGTACTGACCCTGGTGTTGGTTATAGGTTTGGGCGCGATAACGGGTTGTTCCGCCAAGAAAGAAGCCGTTGTGGACGATAATGTGAAGCAGGGCGAAAAGAAATATTATGAAATACGCATACCTGATATTTATACGCCGGCTTCATTATACATCCCTTATGTGGCGGCAGCCAAAGGTTTTTTTGAGGCGGAGGGCATTAAACCCGTATTTACAGGCATTATCGGACCGGGTCAGCATGTTGCGGCAGTCATTGGCGGCAGTAATGATGTGGGCACCATGCATGTAAACCGGACCATTGTGGCCGGGGGGAAAATCAAGGCGGTGGTTGCTGCGGAAGAAACCTCGAAAGAATATCCTCACATGGAATATGTAACCCTTGAGAACAGTTCTCTTAAGGAGCCCAAGGATTTGATCGGTAAAAAGATTGGGGTCGTGGCTTTGGGGGGGTGCAATGAATACACGCCTTATGAGTATTTGAAAAAGTATACAGATATCACTGATCCAAAAGGCAAAGTAGAGTTTGTTATCGTGCCTGCCGGCAAGGAAGAACAGGTTTTGCGGGCCGGAGAGGTGGATGTGGTAGGATTCCACGGACATCCGGCCGATGTTTTTGATCGCGGCGGCGTAAGGGTTTTCTTTGATGATTATGATGTATGGGGAACCGTTGGAGGCGCCTGTCCATGGTATTTCCACAAAGATTTTATAGAAAAAAATCCGGAAGCCGTACGTGCTTTTGTCACTGCCATTGCCAAGACTGTGAATTGGGTCAACGAAAATCGGGAGGAAGCCAAACAGATTCATGCAGACTGGGTGGATATGGATGTGGAGAAAGTAACCATTATGAATTATGCCAAGGACGGAATTATTAAGGATGATTCCATTCAATTATGGATGGATACCCTGGTTCAATACGGTGAAGTGAAATCCGCTGTGCTGCTTGAGGATATTTATACCAATGAATTTAATAAATTTGCCAAGCAATAATCCGGGCAGGAAAACGGTTTACGGAAAGGAGGAGGTCCATATGTCTGAACACAATGGAAAAGCCCATCTGGAAACCCCGAGGCAAAGGGAGAACTACAATATCCAGATCAGGGGTGTCACGCGTGTTTATCAGGTAAAACGGGGCAAGAGGAGCAAAATCGAACCCTTTACAGCCCTCAAAGACTTAAACTTGGAAGTAAGAAACGGAGAATTTCTCACCATCGTAGGTCCCAGCGGATGCGGCAAGTCAACCTTGCTTGATTTGCTGGCCGGGCTTGCCTTTCCGGACTCGGGTGAAATCTTGATTGACGGGCAGCCTATCAAAGGACCGGCTCTGGACCGTGGTATCGTGATGCAGGGCTATGCCCTGTTTCCCTGGAGAAATGTCAGAGATAATGTTCAGTTCGGACTGGAAATTCAAACTGTTCCCAAAAAGCAGCGACGGGAGATTGCCCAGAAATATATTGATTTAGTAGGGCTTTCCGGTTTTGAAGACCGGTATCCTTATGAACTATCCGGAGGGATGAAGCAGAGAGTGGCGATTGCCAGAGCACTGGCTTATAATCCGAAAGTGCTTTTAATGGATGAGCCCTTTGCTGCGGTAGATGCTCAGACCAGAGAGCTTCTGCAGGATGAACTCCTGCGTATATGGGAGAAAACGGGCAAAACCATTGTTTTCATTACCCATAGCATTGAGGAAGCGGTATTTCTTGCGGACCGGGTTGCAGTCATGACCTGCAACCCGGGTACCGTTAAAGAGATTATTGATATTGATCTTCCCAAGCCAAGAAAGATAGGGAATGTTAGAACTTCATCAAATTTCAACTGGTTGGTGAACCGGGTATGGAAATCCTTGCATCATGAAGAAGACGGCAATCAGCAATCAAGAATCATACCGGATGCCAATATTGCCGAAAAGATATTTCCCGATACCACGATTTAGGAAGCAGGGGTCAGTTCTCCTGCTTCCGTGCTGCTTTCCCTATGCCAGGCGTTTGGCGGCCAGATGGCTGATTTGTCCTTTCAAGTTAAGAAGATACGCAACTTCCGGCTGCTTGGGCACTGTGATAGTATCATAGCGCTCAGCTTTTATGCGGGTTATTACCCGTTCCACCGATCCGTCCTCTTCCTCCAACAGTTCCATGATTCTATCCTTAAAACTGATGGTTTCGCTGATGGAGCGCTCAAAAAAGGCGCTGATTTCATCTTGCCCGGTGAGGATAAAATAGTGGCCTTGGCAGAAAACTTCCGTTGGCAGGGTGGACAACCGCTGCAGGGAAGCCAAATAGGCTTCATAATCCGATACAAATTCGGTGGAAACTACGCCGGGAGCGTAGTAGACGCCGGCGGCCTCGCCGGCGATCAGTATCTTCTCCGCGGGCAGATAAAAACTATGATGGTCCTGGGTGTGGCCGGGGGTAGCCAGAATCTCCAGTGTCTGATTGCCAAGCTGGATAACGTTGTTCTGATCGATATCAATATCGATATCGAAGGCGGCAAACGGTTCCTCGGTCAACAATTCCGGATCCAACGTCTTAAAAGCATCCAAGCCGGCCCTGGCCCCCGCGTTCAGCTTGCCGATCAAAGCCAGCGCGTTGGGACGTTTTAAAATATCCGCTCCCAGGGATGAGGCGGCGATCTTCATATCAGGAAAAGCTTGTTTCAGATAAGCGGCGGCGCCGCAATGATCCCAGTGTACGTGAGTGAGGAAAAGTATGGATGGTTGCCGCCCCTTTAGAACGGAGCGGATACCCTCCGCATAAATTTTCCCCGCACAACTGATACCAGCATCAAACACCGCCGGCTGCGGTCCGTCCAAAAGAAAAATGGGGCATTCCGGCAGACCAAGATAATAGAGATTGTCCCGTATATGCCCGAGTTTATTTATTACCATTTAAATAAAACCTCCGTTTGCGGCGTTCAGAATGCAGTTTTTCCAGGTTAGTTGCCCTTGACCGATTAATAGTCTATTCAATAAATTATACCAGACTAATATACGAATGATGAGGAAGAGGCAGATGTATGTTTATCAATATACCATAAATGCCACATATATAGGCTAAGATACGCCAGCCATATCCAACCTCCCGGCTTCGCCATGCACAAATTTTTTCGGCGAAATACTATTTTAGAGGTTACCGATTACTGTTATCGCCATATTAAATAGTTTCCGTAGCCAAATCCTGTAAGTATGCTTGCCTCGGAAGTATTAATCCGGGCTACTCTCCTTGTTCGTAATAGTTTGAAATATATGGGGGATGATTTCATGGGGAATCAAAGGTGTTATCATATGTTAACTTAATCGCGTGCGGTCCTTCCATGCAGGAAATAGTACAGGATGATGGTGGCCCCGATGACAGCCGCCATACAAAAATACAGGCCGCGATAGCCCAGGACGGGAATAATGAAGCCGAATAAAAACGGACCGATGCCGGTTCCGATATCGGCAAAAATATAATAGGTAGAAGTCGCCAGCGCTTTGCGATGTAGCGGCGAAGTTTTGATAGCCAGCGCCTGACCGCAGGCAAAATAGTTTCCGTAGCCAAATCCGGTGAGTATGCCTGCCATCAGCAGTGTCAATCCATGATGCGCAGCGCCTAACATAACGAGCGCTGCAATAAATAAAGCCAGAGTGGGATAAACTACGAAATTTTCCCCTTTCAAATCAAAAGCCCGGCCGGTAAAAGGCCGGGAGACTAGTATGGCCACGGCGTAGGTCATGAAGAAAAAACTACTGACATCGATCAGACCAATGCTGTGGGCGTAGGAGGAAAGAAAGGTCAGAATGCTGGAATAGCCGAAACAAATAATGGCCGTAATGACGGAAATCGGTAAAGCCCGGGCCTCGATATAGTCTTTCAGTGCAAATCGGGACGGGTTCATATCTTCCGGTTCAGCCGCGCCGGTTTTGGGAACGGTCAAGGCAAAGGCGCCGATGAAACTGACGCTTAAGGCCAGGGTGCTGACGATGAGGGTGGAGACGAAATTCACCCGCTGGATCAGGAACATGCCGATGAAAGGCCCGACGGCGGCAGCGACGGTCATACTGAGGGCATAGTAGCCGATGCCTTCCCCGCGGCGCTGGTTGGGAATGATCTCCGCCGCAATGGAGCCGGTGGTGGTGGAGGTCAAGCCGAAAGCTGCCCCGTGTAACAGCCGGACGACGATCAAGAAGGCCAGATTGTTGACGACAAAGTACAGCAACGTAGTCAGCAGATAAAAGGCAAAACTTCCGTAAAGCATCTTTTTATGCCCGACGCGTTCAATGGAGTGTCCCGCATATAGGCGTCCCGCGATGGCTCCCAGGATAAAAATGCTGGCGGAAAGGCCGGCCATGCTAGGAGAAGCCTTGAATTTGTCCGCGGCGTACACGGCGATAATTACGATCAGCAGGTAATAGGTGAAGTAGACAAAGAAGTTTTCAAAGGTAATGATCAAAAAGTTTTTGGTCCATAATTTTGGCATATTCGTTATTCCTGATTTTCTGTTTTAATTTTAGATGTAACCAACCATTTGTAATATTACTATAAATATATGAGTCTTGCCATCGATTCGGTGGGACGGAACAGTTTCGGAACACGGCAGGTATAGCTCATGGCTACTGTTAGTTGGTGACAGATTACCCGTCTTTTTAAAGGGGATAAAACAGCAGGGGAGGGAAGCGTTATGTGTTTTTTTAAGGAAGAAGTATACATCGGATACTCGTTGGCGGATCTGGCCAAAGTCAGACAGGCACTGGTCAATGAAGGCATCAAGTATTCATACAAAGTGGTCGATCATTCGGGGCAATGGGCAGGCAGAGGCACCATAAGAGGTAATTTCGGAAGTGCCGGATTGAATATGGATTATTCCAGACAGTATAGCGTGTCGGTGAAAAGAAAAGATTTTGAAGCGGCCAGCTACATCGTTAACAAAGCGCTGCATTCCTGAACGAAACGACCACCAGTTGAAATGGCTGTTTTTATGTTTTGACCTTTGGACGTTTCATTTGGAATGATAAAAGCGAACCTTTCATTATATAATATACAAGGAGCAAGTTCGTCGCAGGACGGATCAAGCGGATTTAAAGCTTTATTTTAAACGGGACTCTTTGCGATCGCTCGGTTGACGGTGGTGAAAGTATGGATTGGCAGAGTGCGGGGATTTATATATTAATATATATCGCATGCTATTTGCTGGGCAGCATTCCCAGCGCCTATCTTATCGGCAGGATTTACAAAATCGATATACGCGCCCAAGGCAGCGGCAATGTGGGCACCATGAATACCAAAGATGTTCTGGGCTGGAGGCCGGCGCTGCTGGTGCTGTTGATGGACTTGGGCAAGGGCGTGGCGGCGGTGTATCTAGCCCAAACCGCCGGAGTCAATCCCACCCTGGCTGCCGCCATCGCCGTAGGCGGACATATCTTTCCAGTATGGCTGGGATTCCGCGGCGGCAAGGGCTTGGCCGTCGGCGCCGGTGCTTTGCTGGCGGCGGGGTACCCTCTTACCGTGCTGATTTTTCTGATCGTCTTTTTTATAGTTTATCCGCTGATCAAGCAGGTGGACTGGGCTAATATCATTGGCGTTGCCGCTGCGTTCATTATTTCTTCTATATGGATATGGCACGGCTGGGATGTCTATCTGATCATCCTGGGTTTGGTCATTTGTATGAAACACGCCTGGGCGCTGAAACAGAACCCGGTCAACCGGCTGTAAGACTTCAGGGTAGTACCGGAGCGTACATCATTACGGCCCGATTAGAGCATACAAACTCGTCTGCGATTTCATACCCTTCTGCATCAAAAATCCGGCGACGCAGTATGTTACTGCGGGTATAGCCGCCCCACCATTCGGATTTTATCACGTGGTCAGTCTCATATATTTCATAGCTGCATTCCGCCGGGACAGCGCTACGCCATTCGGCATGCAGATACTCATCATCCAGCCAGGCCAATAATTGATAGTCACGGTCGGTCTCATTTTTTATTTGCAGATCGATATAATTGTAGACGACCGTAGCTCCGCAGCCGAAAGGCTGAGTGCGGTTCGAATCAGGGAAAACGTCGTAATTGTGACGCCATCTTTCCGTTACGGTCAAGGGCGTGTGCAGCGTGATCCAATAGATTAAATTGGACATTTGACACAGACCACCGCCGGTACCGGCATAAAACCCTCCGTTGCTGAGCACCATACCTTTCAGATAACCTTTCCGTCGACTGGTTTTGCCGACCAGCCGCCAGAACGAAAAAGTTTCTCCCGGTCTTAAAACCAAGCCGTTGATTTTGGCGCCGGCCAGCCCTAAGTTGGTTACTTTATTATACTGCAACTGCATGTCCACATCTTTCAGGTGGCGCAATAGCGGCGTGTAATGGGAAGCAATCAAACAGGGCAGAGCCTCGTCCGAATTGATCATGCGGGCGTATTTCCCGGAAGTCAACAACCATTCCCCGTATCTGCGGGCGGTAAAATATAGACGGCCCAAACCCAGCCTTAACGGAGAACGGACGCGAGGAGGCTCTGTTTTTTGAAATGACGGGGACATTCCGACACCTCTTTTGTAGTTATATAACTTTGCATAACTGTAATACGCTGGAAGATAACCGCGTATTTCTATTGATGATGGCTTTTTTCAGTCTGCTCAGGATCGATTAAAGGAAAATGAGGTCGTTATTCTTAATTATAAAAAAGATAAGGGCGATTGGGTTGTTGAAGATATAAAT
>DATMYB010000087.1:0-2081 GCA_035561215.1 Syntrophomonas sp.
ATCAAGAATAGCAATCCCTAATATAAAAAAATGGGAAAATAAAAAGGTACCCTCTAAGGCACGGTTTCATAGGGGAATTTATCGACCATATCCCAAACCGATACGGAAAAAAAGACTGTCCCAGATCCGAAAATGGATTAAGGGGCAGTCTTTTTTCATAGAGCATATTATGTTCCTGGGAGAAGTAAGGGCAAGACATTATCAGTAGGAGATTCTTGACTTGCCCTATGAAAAGTTTTCTATACAAAAAATGATTCTTCCGGAATCTCCAGGGCGCTGGCGTCGCCATTCTTGAAGATATTATTGACCGCTTCGATTTCGGGGACAATGTTGCCGATATAGAAACGAGCCGACGCAATTTTGCCGGCATAAAACGCGTAATCGAAATGATCCTGGCCCAGCTCTGCTATTTTCTTTTGCGCCAGCAGGGCCTGATCAAGGATAAGCTTGCCGCCCAGCAGTTTAGCGGTGGCATGCAGGATACGGGTAGCAAACAGAGGCATCATCCTGGGCTTGCCTCCGCCCAGATAGCCGCCGAGGTTGCCCAGGATTTCCTTATAGCTCTGCATAGCCGCGTCCATTATTTCAAATTCCCGCTCAAAACCTGCCGCACCACGGTTGCTTGCCAGGAAATCTTCGATCTGTTTCAGCCAGAGACCAAATATTTTGCCTTTCCCCATCGTAAACTTGCGGCCTACTAAATCCATAGCCTGGATGTAATTAGTTCCTTCCCAGATCGGGTAGATCCGGGAATCGCGATACAGCTCGGCGATGGGGTATTCTTCGGAGAAACCGTATCCGCCGTAACACTGCATGGCGCTGGAGATGCATTCAAGGGCCATATCGCTGCAGTAGGCTTTGATCAGGGGGATGTTTACGCTCACCAGATCATCGTATTGGCGGGCCAGTTCCTTGTCGGACGAATTATAAGCCAGATCCAGCATATAGAAAGTATATAATATCATCGCCCGGAAAACTTCCACATGGGCCTTCTGGAACAGCAACATGCGTCTGATGTCTTCGTGCTGGATGATGGGTACCCGATCGCCTTTGGGATTGGTAAAAGGCCGGCCTTGGATACGTTCTTTACAATACTCAACCGCGTTATGATAAGCCACCGCCGACAGGGACAGGGCTCCATGACCGGTCATCAGCCGTTCTTCATTCATGACCTTGAACATCTGCATCATGCCCTGGCCGACTCCGTCTTCGCCGGGAGGATCGCCCACCAGCCAGCCCTTGCACTGGCCGTTTTCACCGAAATTCAAAACGCAGGTGGCGTTGCCGCGAATGCCTAGTTTGTGCTCAATGCCGCTGACGCTGACATCGTTGGGACCCAGTATGGTGCCGTCCATTTCGCTGAAATACTGCGGAATAACAAACAGGGAGAGGCCTTTGGTCCCAGGCGCCGAGCCTTCGATGCGAGCCAGCGACAGATGGATGGTATTGTCGCAGATGTCGTTTTCGGCGTGGCTGATAAAACACTTGGTTCCTTTAATATTGTATACGCCCGGCTCGTCGGTGGGATAAGCCTTGGTGATTTGGTCGCCGACGTCAGACCCGAATGACGGCTCGGTCAGGCACATGGTGGCGGTCCATTCTCCGTTGAGCAGCCGGCCGGCATACATGTTGATCAGGTATTCACTGCCGAACTCCTCCAAAACTTCACCGCCGGCGGCCGGTCCGGCCAGAATAGTACCGATGTGGGGGTTGGCGCCGATCATAAATTCCATCATCGCCCACATGACACTCAGGGGAACGGCGGAAGGATCATTTTTGTTTTTATTGCTGCTGCAAAAACCGTTTTGCTGAATAAAATGATAGGCCGTTTTGCAGGATTCGGTCATATGGGCGTGACCATCTGAATAGGTGGAGCCGATTTTGTCGGCATCTTCATTGGTGGGAGCCACGACTTCTTTAGCGCCTTTCAAAGCATTATCCAGGATAAAATCGATATCGTCCACCGTATAACCGTCTTTGAATCTTTCCGTTTCCAGCACTTTGTTCAGATCCAGCCATTCTTTAAGAACAAATTTGTGGTCGCGATTGGTGTTGATAAAATTTGAAGACATTTATTTACC
>DATMYB010000088.1:0-4227 GCA_035561215.1 Syntrophomonas sp.
CTATCCGGGGGAAATTGAAGTGGTGGTGCATCTGCCCAACAAAAAAACCATGGCGCTGACCAAACACAAAGTGGCTGCCAGCCTGCAGTTGAAGCGGGAGTTGGGCGAGCTGTACGGCAAAGACAACGTATGGTACACCTAACCTCTAAAAGTTTATTTTATCCGGCGGAAATTAAAGTTTTAGGTGTTACAGGCTACTCGGCCTGTGCATGAAGGCATCCTGTTTGGAGAAGACTATTAGGGTGTTAAATCCCGGTTAGCGATTGCATTTTGAAACGGCTTTATTCAAAGCTGGCCGGATGATGGGAGAGATAAGGCTTGCACAGACTGGCAGTTTTGACCAGCGGCGGGGACGCTTCAGGCATGAACGCAGCTATTCGGGCGGTGGTACGGACCGCTCTATACATGGATATGGAGGTCTATGGAGTCCGGCAGGGTTTTGCCGGCTTGATCGAAAACGATCTGGTGCAGATGAACGCGGGCTCGGTGGCGGATATCATTCAGCGCGGCGGCACCATTTTGCGGACCTCCCGTTCCGAGTTGTTCAAAACCGAGGAAGGGCGGCAGCGGGCCCAACACAATTTGATGAACCGCGGCATTGAAAATCTGGTGGTTATAGGCGGAGAAGGCAGTTTAAAAGGGGCCTATCATATTTCCCAATTGGGCATAAATGCAATCGGCATACCGGCGACCATCGATAATGATATTGTTTTTACCATATCCATCGGTTTCGATACGGCTGTCAACACGGTGTTGGAAGCCATTAACCGGATTCGCGACACGGCCAGCAGCCACGGGCGTAATTTCATCCTTGAGGTAATGGGCCGCGATTGCGGCGAAATTGCCCTGGCGGCAGGCGTGGCCGGGGGAGCGGAATCCATTTTAATTCCGGAAATTGAGACCGATCTCAACGCGGTTATCGATAAAATCAATCAGGGCAGCCGCCGCGGCAAGCTGCATAGCATCATCATCGTGGCCGAGGGAGTCTATCCCACCCAGGAATTAAGGGATATTATTGAAAGTAAAACGGGACACGATACCCGTATAACCATACTGGGACATACCCAGCGGGGCGGTTCCCCCACCGCCCAGGACCGCATTTTGGCTTCCCGCATGGGCAAGACGGCGGTGGAGCTGATCGGTTCCCCTCGGCGCAATCACATGGTAGCTTCAGACGGCAGACATATCTTTTCCATACCGTTGCAGGAAGTGATCAAAGGGGTAAAGACACTGGATCTGGAATTGTTTGAATTAGCCAGAATACTCTCAATATAGCAGAGGAGATGATATCATGCGTAAAACCAAGATAATCTGCACTATCGGACCGTCCAGTGAAGATGCCGGGCAGCTCCGGCAAATGATATCCGCGGGCATGAACGTAGCCCGGCTTAATTTCTCCCATGGCGAGCATGATGAGCATGGACGGCGCATTGAGCGGGTCAGAGCGGCGGCCCGGGAACTGGAGCGCCCGGTAGCCGTAATGTTGGACACCAAGGGGCCGGAAATCAGAACCGGCTTGCTGGAGGAGGGACAGATTTGTTTACAGGCCGGTCAGCGTTTCGTTTTGACCAGCCGTGAAATAAAAGGCGATGAAAACGGGGTACAGGTAAGTTACGCGCCGCTGGCGCGGGAAGTAGGCAAGGGCAGTATCATTCTGCTGTCGGACGGTCTGATCAGCCTGCAAGTGGAGGAAAGTCGCGGGGAAGATCTGATCTGTACCGTGGTAAACGGTGGCGTGCTGGGAGAAAAGAAAGGCATCAACGTACCTGGAGTAAGAATCAATATGCCCTTTTTGAGCCAGAAAGACATTGACGATATTCATTTCGGCATTGATCAGGAAGTGGACTTTATTGCGGCTTCCTTTGTCAGAAGCGCCGAGGACGTGCTGGAAATCAGACGCATTTTAGAGGAAAAAAACGCAGTCATCGACATTATCGCCAAAATCGAAAGCCAGGGAGCGGTTGACAATCTGGAAGACATTATCAAAATTGCCGACGGCATCATGGTGGCTCGGGGAGACTTGGGTGTGGAGATTCCGGCGGAGGATGTGCCGCTGGTGCAAAGAAAGATAGTGGCCCAATGTAATGCCGCCGGTAAGATCGTCATTGTCGCTACCCAGATGCTGGATTCCATGATCAATAATCCACGTCCTACCAGAGCGGAAGTATCCGATGTAGCCAACGCCATCTTTGAAGGCGCGGACGCGATTATGCTTTCCGGTGAAACCGCCGCCGGCAAATATCCGTTGGCGGCGGTGGAGACCATGGCCCGCATCGCCAAACGGGCCGAGGAATCCATCAATTACAAAGAAATTCTGGCCCAAAAAGGCTTGCAGGGCAATCTGTCGGTGACCGATGCGATCAGTCACGCTTGCTGCACTATTGCCGGCAACCTCGGCATTTCATCGATTATTACACCGACCCAGACCGGTACCACCGCGCGCATGATCGCCAAATACAAACCGGAGGCCGATATTTTAGCGGTTACCTGTCATGAAAAAGTGTTGCGGAAACTGACGCTGGTGTGGGGCGTGTATCCGGTTTTAGCACGGGAAACGAGCGGTACCGATGAACTGCTGGATGAGGCGCTGAATTGCTGTTTGGAAAAAGAATATATCAAACGCGGGGATATGGTGGTTTTAAGCGCCGGCAGCCCCACCGGCTTTTCCGGCGGTACCAATCTGATCAAAGTACATATTGTCGGAGAGATACTGGCTTACGGGATGGGAATCGGCAATCGGCCGGTCAGCGGAACCGTGCGGGTAATCATCCACGACGGAGATTTGTACAAGATCCAGCCGGGGGATATTGTCGTGACCAATGCTGCCAGCCCGGCCTTGTCCGCTCATCTGGACAAGATCAAGGGGCTGATTGCGGAAGTGGGGGGATTGACTTCCGATGCTGCCATTATCGGATTAAACGCCGGTATCCCGGTGATCGTTGGCTGTAATGGCGCTACTGCCATTTTCAAGGACGATATGCTGGTAACGGTGGATACGACTCACGGAAGGATATACAACGGCCTGGCCAAAGTATTATAATATTCATGATTCCGTCCGAAAGAAGGGGAGCGGTTGCTTAAAATCAATAAGCATATTTATGTGGTGGATTTCAAAGGTTTTGAATATCCCCACAGCAACTGCATGCTGGTTAAGGATGACGTATGCTGCCTGCTGGACAGCAGTCCCGGCGAGGAAGATCTGAAATATTTATGCACCCAGCCGGTCGACATCATTTTGAATTCCCATGGGCACATTGACCATTATTTATGCAATGAATGGTTTCCCGCCAGTAAAATTTATATGCACCGGGCCGATTGGGACATTGCCCAGTCGGGGGATCGTTACCTGGATGCCTTCGGTTTTAAAACCCTGACTCCGGATACGCTGTTGCAGCAGAATTACCTGCTGTGGGTAAAATACCGCTGCACCAAAATAGACCAGGAAATCAGCGAAGGACAAACCATAAACCTGGGCGCCACCAAAATCCAGGTCTTGCATTTGCCGGGTCATTCCCCCGGTCACTGCGGGTTTTTCTTCCCGGAACAGGGCTTTATATTTACCGCGGATATTGATGTTTCCAAATTTGGCCCATGGTATGCCAATATGAATTCTTCCATCGCCGATTATGTTCGCTCTATCGAACGGGTAATGACGATGAAGCCTGAATTCATCGTATCCGGCCACGGCGAGGCGATAGTAAAGGATAATTTGCAGGCGGAACTGACCCGTTACCGGGATATCATTTACGCTCGTCAGGAGCGCATCGTGGAATTGCTCTATCGTGGCCACGACCGGCTTGAAGATCTGGCGCGTCAGTGTCCCGTCTATATAAAATTTCCTCGTCCCCTGGAGGTGTTCTTCATTTACGAGGAAGTTATGATCCTGGCCCATCTAAGGTATATGGAGGAAATGGGACAACTGTACCGGGAAGGTGACAGATGTTACCTTAAAGACGGAATCCGCCCTGCCAAATCGTATCCGGCTTACTAAACCGGCACAGGCAACCCAACCACCGGCAAAGCCAAAGGTTATTTTTGGCATAGCAGCTGGTCTTGCGGGGTGACGATAAGAGATTCATTTTTTATGCACAGCTTTAGCCCGCCGCAGGGAAAAACCCACTTCCAGTGCAGAAAAATTTTTCAGCTGGCGGTGGGTTAGAACATAAACCTTCCGACTTTAGCCGGCGGTCGTTTGTTAAATATTAAAAGGGGCGCTCCTGTCAGGAG
>DATMYB010000089.1:0-13950 GCA_035561215.1 Syntrophomonas sp.
TTTGCTTCCCGCCGGCTAAATTTTCGCAGGACTTCGTTGTCGTCAATCGCAATACGTCCAGTATTGCTCAATCCTCCGCCTTGCCCTGCAAAAATTTTTCTCGGCGGATAACCTAAACCTTTAGGCGACGCAGACTACTAGTGCTCTGCTAACCGTTAAACTTCCAGGTAATTTTTGACGACGAAACGTATGACATCGCCGCGGCTTATGATTCCCACCAGCTTTTTGTCTTTGACCACCATTACTTTTTTGATTTTTTTCTGGCCCAGGATTTTGGCGACTTTATCAACTTCCTCATCATACGAGACGGCGATGATTTTTTTCGTAGCGATGTTCATTACATTTAGATCACTGAGATTTTTAATTTTATTTTCCATCGGCTCGTTATCTACCCAGGTATTAGTGTAAAAAGTGAAGTCGGAAAAGAATACAATCGGGTCGCGGTAGCCGATATAACTCATCACATCTCCATCACTGATGAATCCCACCGGCTCGTTTTTGGCGTTTACAATGGGAAGGCCGCTGATTCTGTTATCAACAAAAGCTTTTAAAACGGTCTGAACCTTGTCCTTTTCACTGACGGTGATAACCGAATCGATCATTATTTCATGTGCTTTTGTCACGGCTTGGCACCTCCGCTTCAATTTTTTGCTCATTTGCTTATATTATAGCACTGCTGCGCAAAGGAAAGAAAAAATATATGGCAGAAAATGTATCTTAACGCTTGAATTTAGCGTTGACCTCAAAATTATGAAGTGCTAATATATAACGCTATAGAAATGCTATAGATATGGAAATGAGAGAATCATGCAAAATTCACGTTATAAATGGGTAGCCCTGTCCAACACCTCCCTGGGCGTCTTCATGGCTTCACTGAATGCCAATATCGTATTGATTTCGCTGCCAGCCATCTTTAGAGGCATTCATATCAATCCGCTGGCTTCAGGCAGCTCGATTTATTTATTATGGCTGCTGATGGGTTATACGGTGGTTACAGCCACCCTGCTGGTATCCTTCGGACGTATTTCCGACATGTTCGGCCGAGCTAAGCTATATAATTTGGGTTTTGCCATCTTTACTGCCGCTTCAATCTTGCTGGCGCTAACGCCGGGACAGGGAGACGCCGGGGCGATTGAACTGATCATCTTCCGCCTGCTGCAAGGAGTAGGGGCGGGATTTTTATTTTCCAACAGTACCGCTATCATTACCGACGCCTTCCCGACTAATCAAAGAGGTATGGCCATGGGCCTCAACCAGATTTTCGGTATCGGGGGAACGCTGATTGGATTAGTCGTAGGCGGGTTATTGGCTGATTGGCACTGGCGCCTTATTTTCCTGATCAGCGTACCCATCGGCCTGGCCGGTACTATTTGGGCTTACCTCAAGTTAAAGGATACCGGTACCATCATGGAACATCAAAAGATGGACTGGCTGGGAAACACCACCTTCGCCATCGGTTTGACCATACTTTTACTGGCGCTTACTTACGGGATCATGCCCTATGGAGACTCGAAAATGGGTTGGGGCAATCCGGTGGTGATCGCCGGCATAATCGTAGGGATAATCCTGCTGACGGCTTTTATTTTCATAGAGATGCGTGTAGAGTCACCTATGTTCAATCTTAAACTGTTTAAAATCAGAGCCTTCGCGTCCGGTAATCTCAGTTTATTTCTGTCAGCCATTGCCCGGGGCGGACTGCAATTTATGCTGATTATCTGGCTGCAGGGAGTATGGCTGCCTCTGCACGGTTACAGCTTTGAACAAACCCCTTTATGGGCGGGAATTTACATGCTGCCGATGATGGTGGGTTTTTTCATCATGGGACCTGCCAGCGGGTATCTTTCCGACCGGTACGGAGCCCGCGGCTTTGCGACAGGGGGCATGGTGTTAACGGCTTTGTCCTTCCTGCTGCTGACCTTGCTGCCGGCCAATTTCAGCTACCTCCCCTTCGTATTTATTTTGCTGCTGGCCGGAGTGGGCATGGGCATGTTCGCCGCGCCTAATACCACGGCGATTATGAATTCGGTTCCGCCGGAGCACCGGGGAGCCTCCTCGGGTATGCGTTCGACCCTGCAGAATACCGGTACGGCATTGAGCATGACGCTGTACTTCAGTATCATGATTATCGGTTTGAACCAGCATTTGCCCATGGCTATGTACCACGGTCTGGTCGATGCCGGCGTGCCGGCGGCGGCAGCTCAGCAAGTGGCTAATTTGCCGCCCACTTCGGCTTTGTTCGCCGCCTTTTTAGGTTATAATCCTATGGCACAACTTTTACCGGCTGCAGTTCTTAACCATCTGTCTCAAGCCAGTCAGCAACTGATTCTGGGTAAGACATTCTTCCCGGAATTGATCGGAGCGGCAGTGATGCCCAGTTTGCATGTCGCTTTCTATATTTCGGCGGTATTATCAGTCATTGCCGCTGTCGCCTCATACCTGCAGGGAAAGACAGTTCTGCCGGGCAGTTAAACGCAAGTTTGCTGTCAAAAATACCAGAAGTGTGCTTACAAACAATGAGAATGGCCAAAAACATTCAGTTTTCTTAAAAAGCGGAGCCTTCATAACGCCTAAATAGGCGAATAGATGAGCTACTGAATACCGAAGAATTTCATTTTTCGATAAAGGGTAGCACGGGTAATTCCTAAGTCTTGCGCCACCAGGGTTTTATTATTGCTGCGCTTTTTCAGCAGCAGTTCAATATGGCGTTTTTCATCAAGCTTTTCCTGGAACTGTTGGGCCAGTCCGGTATCCCGCCGCAGATTAACAGAGGCTGAACGGTCGGGAGCCCGGTAATGTTTTTCCAATTCTTTGGGCAAGTCGCTGATGGACAGTTCGTCGGTAGAGCAGAAAATGACACCTCTTTCAATCACGTTTCTAAGCTCGCGTACATTTCCCAGCCACGCGCAGTGCTGCATGTATTCAAACGCTTCCGGCGTGATCCTTTGTATATTTTTTTGGTGTTTGGCGGTGAAGACCTTCAAAAAATAATCTGCCAGTACGGGAATGTCCTCTTTGCGCCGCCGCAGCGGGTCAATATCAATTCTCACCGTACATAAACGATGATAAAGGTCCAGTCTGAACTCGGTAGCGGCAACGGAACTGCAGATATCCCGGTTGGTAGCTGCTATGATGCGTACGTCGATCGGAGTGGAAGTGGAACTTCCCAGACGGGTAATTGAATCCTCCTCCAGGACCCGCAACAGTACGGCCTGCATTTCATTGCTGATTTCCCCGATTTCATCCAAAAATAAAGTACCTTTATTGGCCAGTTCAAATTTACCGGGCGCGCCTCCTCTTTTGGCACCGGTAAAAGCGCCTTCTATATAACCGAATAATTCGCTGTATATCAATTCTTTGGGAATCGCAGCACAGTTTATGGAAATGAAAGGCCCGTTTCGCCGCTGACTGTTGTTATGGATGGCCTGGGCGAACAGTTCCTTGCCGGTGCCGCTTTCACCGATAATCATTACATTACAGCTGCTAGCCGAGGCGACATCGGCAATTTTTTTTAATTCGGAAAAACTTGGGCTTGTTCCAATCAGGTCATCAAAGGTGAAATGAGCTCCTTGCCCGGCTTTTTTAGGCTTTTTTAACGGCTTGTCTTCCGATAGGATAATAACCATACCATTTTTCAAGCCTTGTAAATCTGGCAGAATACTGCTGATAGTCAGCTTGCCGGCTGATTGCGAATGATGAAAATCGATCGTTTTGTTCCGGATGGTTTTACCGGATTGAAAGCGCTCCAGCGTATTCGTTAATTCTGGAAATACCTGATCGAGATGCTTGCCCATAACGCTCTCTGCTTCTAATCCAAAGTAATCTCCGATCCATTCATTGGCGTAAATTATCAACCCATTGTTATCGATAAATAAGCAGCCGCATTCCTTGAGGTCGATACCGCCATTAACCGCTTCATTATGCAAGCAAAGCTTTAAATTTTCGAATTCCAAACCCAGCAAATAATCCTGCACGTCCAAATATTGATGTAGCTGTTCTTGGAAAGAAGAGGTAAAATCGGCTGCATCAACCACATACATTACATAACCGATGGGAATATTAGAAGATAAAAAAACTGGGGCAGCAATACAGGCCAAATCCTGTAATATCTCGAGATAGTGCTCGGCGCCGGCAACAGTACCGCGTTCCTGATTAAACAATGCCAAGGCGACAGCATTCGTACCGGCTTCTTTTTCGTTTAAATTAGCGCCGAGTCCCAGGTTTATTGCGTTAAGCCTTTCCAAAAGCCGTTGATCACCGTTCTGGTATATGATATTGAGTTTTAGGTCCAGAACGAAAAAGACTGCATTGTATTCCTGCAAAAACAGATCAAAAATTTTTTGAAAGGAATGATGCATGGTTTCCCCATTAATCCATTCATATGGCTGCAGACTATGGTTGCCGGGAGAAAACCGCGTGGGGGAGAGGACCGGGCGATGCCGGTCAACTTGATGCCTTTCGCACCGTCTCCACGAAGCAGCAATTACATTGCGCATTGCTCCCGTATTTTGAACAATTGCAGTTGGCCCGTTATGGTTACTCTGATATGCCGTATCTGCCATGTTATTTGTCATGATCGTCTCCTTTCCCTATGCAACAGGTATTGCCGGTGATACAGGAACTGATAAGAGCGAGTCTGTCGTTCATAATCAGGCAAGCCAGCGTTTTGATTGTATCGCGAAAAAATACACTTGCGTATAAGACTATAATACACTTCCGGTTCATTGTATGCAAGAAACCCCATACTTTCCCAAATTCAACCGTTCAATAATATCTGGCACGTATATTGCACTAAAGAAGTCTAAATAAAATTTTATAAGGAGGCAAGTAAAAGTGGCAAATAACTTATTGAGAACGGAGGTGTATTTCATAAACTGCCAAAGTAGGAAGATTATTAATTATAGAGGTGAGTTAAGGTGAAGGGAAAGATTCATTACGCCTGGTGGATATTATTTGCTTGTTGTGTCATTTTCTTCTGCGGGATGGGAGTGCTGGTAAATTGTGTCGGTCTGTTCTTCCAGCCTATATGTGACGATTTAGGTTTTACCAGGGCTCAGATCAGCTTTTATGTAACCATTTTAAATATATTTCTGATCATCACTTTGCCTTTTGCCGGATATATCTTCCCCAGGGTGAATGTCAAGCTGATTCTGGGACTGGCATTGGGTGTTTCCAGCGCTTCTTTCGCTCTTATGGGTACTTTCAATAATTTATCGTCCTGGTATATTAACGGGGCAATCAGAGGAATATGCAATGCTTTTATCATGTATCTGCCGCTGCCCCTGTTGATTGGGAACTGGTTTTATAAAAAGAAAGGCCTTGCGTTAGGAATTGCCCTGTCCTGCTCCGGTTTGGGAGGCGCTATCTTTAATCCCATAGCCAACAAAGTGATTGTTGAGTATGGCTGGAGAGTCGGTTATGAATTTTTGGGTATTATCTGCTTTTGTCTGGTAATGCCGGTCATTCTGTTCATAATCAAATATCAGCCGTCCGATATGGGACTAAAGCCTTATGGGTATGAAGAAAACGCAGCAGGCGAAGTTGAAGAAGTAAAGGGAGACTGGGAAGGCGTATCCAGCAAGCAGGCATATAAGAGTGCCGCTTTTTTTGTGCTGTTTTTATTTGCCGGATTAACTTCCCTGGCGGCCTATCTAAGTCCGCAATTACCCGGTTATGCAGTTTCGCTCGGATATGCCTCCGGGGTGGGAGCCCTGATGGTTTCCTGTGTAATGGTGGGGCAGTTGACCGGAAAAATTGGTATGGGCTATTTATGTGACAAGATCGGAGTTACCGGCGCCACCACAGTGGGGTGTGTCAGCGGCGCTGCCGGAATGGTGCTTTTGATCATGGGCACGATGAATGCCACCCTGCTTTATGTGGCAGCATTTCTATTCGGCATAGGATTTTCACTGGCAATGGTACAACCGCCGGTTCTGGTCAGACAGATCTTCGGCTCTAAAGATTACAGTGCCATTTTCTCATATATAACTATGGGGACCGCGCTTTTAGGCGGCCTCGGGACCTATATCTTCGGATATATCTTTGATGTTACCGGATCGTTCTATTATGCGATTGTCATGTGCCTGGTGGTTTATATTCTGTGTTATTTCCTGGTTATTCTTGCGCAGAATTTGGGAAAAAGACTGCGTTCGCAACAGTCCTGATACAGCTGGAAAAGCGAAATACTGCTGTCGGGTCTGCACTGCACCGCCGGCAATTGTATCTCAAAAAGATACAGTTGCGGACGGTAGCGTATAACAAAATGATACGAAAACTTACTGAAAACACTTTGTAGCGGGAAATTTAGGACCATTGAGAACTGGCATGGAATTTGCAATAGCTTATAGATTAATTACAAACGGATGGGTATGCCGTTGTATGCAGCAAAGCAACCTTTGCTGAGCAATAATGATGATGATTATGACTAAAACGGAGGAATTCAAATGGCAAAAAAAACTGATATCCCAAAATTCGGACCTTTGCAGGGGGTAAGAGTGGCACATGCTTCTCAATCGATCGCCGGGCCTTTTGTATGTCAGATGATGGCAGAGCTGGGCGCGGACGTGATCTGGCTTGAAAACAGCCTGGTAATGGATATTGCCCGTGCCGACACCGGCATGACCATTGAGCAGGATCGCCGCAATCAACGCAACCTGTGCCTGAACATCCCTTCTCCTGAAGGCAAGGAGATATTTCTTAAACTGATGGAGGAAACCGACATTTTTGTTGAGGCCTCCAAAGCCGGCCAGTATGATAAATGGGGCTTGAGCGACGAAGTCCTGTGGGAGCATAATCCGGCGCTGGTAATCGTCCATATTTCCGGCTATGGTCAGACCGGTGATCCGGATTACGTGGGCAAGCCTTCCTACGACTCCGTCGGACAGGCTTTCGGCTGCTTGATGCAGATGAATGGCTTTGCCGACCGGCCGCCGGTGGTGGCGATGCCCTTTTTGGGAGACTACCTGACGGCCTACCTGGCTTCGACCAGCGCTCTGGCCTCTTATATATACGCCAGTAAGACCGGTAAAGGTGAAAGCATCGATGTAGCTCAGTTCGAAGCCATGATGCGCTGCCAGTTGAATTATCCGCTGGATGAACTGAATTACGGCATCAAGTTTGTACGGGAAGGCAATCACAGTCTGTTCCGGGCGGGGCTGGGGACCTACAAATGCAAAGATGGAGAAATCCATATATTCACGGTGGGCATGGGCGTTTTGAAAAAAGGCCTGCCTTTCCTGGGGCTTGAATTCGGTTCCAAGGAATTCCCGGCGGACCAGCCGGTGGTGTTGCCCAATACGCCGGGCGGGAATCTGCTGGAGGACAAACTGGTGGCGTTCTGTACTGACCGCACCGTTGATGAAGCTGAAAAACAATTAAGTGACGCAGGTATTCCCTGCAGCAGAATCATGGACTATCAGACCGCGTATAACCATCCCCAGTATATTGCCAGAGATGTGTTTACAGAATGGGATACCGTTGACGACAGGCATATTATCGGCGTAAATGTCATTCCGAAATTAAAGAACCAGCCGGGACAGATATGGCGCGGTGCTCCAACTATCGGGCTGGATAATGAGGACATCTTGACCGAGATGGGAATGTCGGTGGAAAAAATTCAGGAGCTCTATGACAAAAAAGTACTCGTGAAGAAAGATAATTCCCAACTGCACGGACGCATTAACGTCTCCAATATGACCAGACCCGCCGGGATAGAATTCAGAAAGGAGTAGGCAAGGTTAATTATTGTAGTGGCAATGAAGCAAATATCGGGTTTGCAGCAAGTCGGAATTCGGGACCGCAAGCCGGTGTTTGACGATGTACCTTATCTTGGGCAGGTTTGGTTCAAACCATTGAAATCACCGCAGCGCCTATCGTTGAGGTGCTGGAAGTTTGGCCCGACCTGGAAAAAGCATTGGCCTGCTGTGTGGAACGCAGCCAAAGAATATGTGGAGGGATTAATACATTGGACTTTACATTATCTAAAGATCAACTAATGATACAAAAAGCTTTTCGTGAGTTTGCCGAGCAATTTATTGAACCGGCGGTTGAAGAAATCGAAAAAACCTGCGTAATTCCGCCGGCAGTTATTAAAGGTTTGGGCGAAATGGGTGTTTTCGGCATGGCTTTTCCGGAAGAATACGGAGGATCTGACGCCGGCTATCTGGCGCTGGTACTGGCGCTGGAGCAGATTGCCAAAGTCTCATCCGGAATATCCAACGTAATTGGCGCTCATTATGGATCAGCAGGTATTATCCGCCTTTATGGAAACGAAGCACAAAAGCAAAAGTACCTGCCCAAATGCTGCAGCGGAGAACACATTGCCTCAGTTGCATGGACGGAGCCGGGAACAGGATCGGATCCTAAACAGCTTACCACTACGGCCAAATGGGATGGGGAGCATTATGTCTTAAACGGCACCAAACGTTTTATCACCAGCCCTAACTATGAAGGTCCTTGCATGGTTTTTGCCAAAGATCTTGATAACGGCGGCATTCAATGCTTTATTGTGGACAAAAAAACCGAAGGATTTGTTTTGTCTGAACCCTGGTCCAAAATAGGCGAACATGGGGCGCCGGTTTATGACATCTATCTGCAGAATGTAAAAGTCTCGCCTGAAGATCGGGTAGGTGACAGCGGTTATCCGATTCTGCAAGGGATGATTTCCTACGGAAAAATAGGCATGTGCTGCACGGCATTGGGAAACATTGCAGCCGCTTATGAAGAGTCCCTCAAATATGCTCAGGAAAAAACCCATCGCGGCGATCCTATTACCAAATTCCAGGCCATCCAGCTACGGATTGCCGACATCGCCTGCTACTATGAAACGGCCAAATGGATGACGTATCGTCTTGGCTTTGAAGCCGATAAAGCCATCGGACATATGGGAGATGTGGCGAAGGAATCGGCCATGACCAAATTAATTGTAGGTTGGTGTTCGGCTCAGGCGGCCCATACCGCTATGCAGATTCATGGTTCCTATGGTTTGATGGATGATTACAAGATCTCGAGAATTTATAAGGAAGTCGCCTTTACACCCAATGTTGAAGGCGTTGAGGATATGCAGAAGATCATCGTTACCAAATATCTGGTTAACTAGCTTTTATAAACATCAGCCACTAAATGGAGCACCAGTTTCCGTGGAAAGCTATGCCAGGGCTTGAATACCTTTACCGGGAGCCGATGGCGAGCACAAAAATAAATTAAAGGGGATAGCGTTAATGGAAGGCAATAGCAAGATACATTATGGTTGGTGGATCGTAGTCAGTTGTTGTGCGTTATTTTTTGTGAGTTTGGGTATGTTAATCAACTGTCAGGGTTTGTTCTTCGTCCCGGTTTGCGAGGAATTGGGATTTACAAGAGCACAAATAAGCTTATATGTAACTATATTTAATTTTGCGCTGGTCTTGGCTCTGCCGGCGGCGGGAAAAATATTTCCGCGCTACAATATCAAATGGATCCTGGGCATTGCGCTTACAGTTGCCGCCTTGGGATTTGCCGCCATGGGTTTGTTCCATAGCCTGTATTCATGGTATATAATGGCGGTAATCAGAGGGTTTGCCTATGCGTTTATCATGTATCTTCCCATTCCGCTGCTGATTGGCAACTGGTTTAATAAAAAATCCGGATTGGCACTGGGAATCGCGTTGGCCTGTTCCGGTATCGGCGGGGCGATCTTCAGTCCCTTGACCAGTTCGATAATCACCAGTTACGGCTGGAGAAACGGTTATTTCTTCCTGGGGATTTTAGGATTCATCATTATCATGCCTTTCATTCTGTTTGTAGTTCGCTATAAGCCGGAAGAAATGGGCCTTAAACCTTACGGATACGGTGAAGCGCCTGAAGTCAGGAAAGAGGTCGTTAATGACTGGGAAGGCGTTACCTCTCACGTCGCGCTGCGGACGGTTGCCTTCTATTGCTTGTTCTTCTTTGCCGGCCTGGTTTCCCTGTGCGCATATCTAAATCCGCAGCTTCCCGGTTATGCAACTTCGCTGGGATTTGATCCTTCGGTCGGAGCTTTCATGATTTCCTGCGTAATGATCGGTCAGCTCGTAGGAAAAATAATGCTGGGCTGGCTGAATGACAAGTTTGGTACTTTGACAGCAACCTTTGTGACCTGCGCTCTGGGCGCCGTAGCTATGTTTGTATTGATCGCCGGCGCCGGCAGCGCTACCTTCCTGTATGTAGCCGCAGCGCTTTTCGGTCTGGCTTTCGGCCTGCCTACGGTCGAGCCCCCTATTTTAACCAGAGCTACCTTTGGCTCCAAAGACTACAGCGCCATTTTCGCCTATATAACCATGGGAACAGCGCTGGTCGGCGGAATCGGGACCTACGTCTTCGGATATATCTTTGATGTTACCGGTTCGTTTGCAGGCGCCATCTGGCTTTGCTTGATTTGCTATGTCGCCGCCTTTATCCTGACGGTTATTGCCGTACAGGGAGGAAAAGCCATCAAACAGAAGGCACTGGCATAATCATAGTTGCTTAGAGTGAAAGGAAAGCTTTGATAATACTGGGCAATATAAGCGGATGCAAAGCAGTAAAATCATCCGCTTATATGCCCGCTTTATCCGTTTGGCCGAAGGGCTTGTTCCATATTCATTCTTTTGGAAAATAAGTAAATAAAGCGCACGGAAGATAAAATAGATGAAATGTTTATCGGAGCCGATCCTATGATTATGACCGGGGAACGCGTCAAGTAAGATGATTGAGAAATAGGAGTATCCGTGCGGAAACGATGAATAATAACTTTCGCTTTGTATCGTTGAGATATATTTTAAGGAGGATTTATCATGGCTTCCAACTATCTGTATAACAACAGGGACCATAAGTTTATTTTTAATGAATGGCTGGATATGAAGCCTATTCTGTCTTCTTCGCGGTACGCCGATTATTATAGCATGGAAGACATCGATATGATTCTTGATCAGGCATTGAATGTGGCCAAGGATATAGTGGCTCCTGCCAAAGACGAGGGCAGTGAAATAGGCGCCCGCTATGAAAACGGCAAAGTTACAGTACCGCCTTCTTTCCATGGGCCGTATAAATATCTGAATGAAAACGGCTGGGGTTGCATCAATGAAGATCCTGACTATGAAGGCGCCCTGCCGGCTGCCTTGTTTGCCTCGGTGATTGAATTTTTCTATGGCGCCAACGCGCCCTTTGTTCCGTACATCAAGGCCACTGCCGGCGCAGCCCGCTTGATTGCCAGATTTGGCGACGAGCGTTGCAACCAGCTGTTCAGGGATAGAATGTTCAGCGGACAATGGGGTGGAACCATGGCATTGACGGAGCCTTCCGCCGGTTCCGATGTAGGCGACCTGCTTACCAAGGCCTATCCCACCGATGAGCCGGGAATCTACAAGATCAGGGGCAGCAAGTGCTTTATCACCAACGGCGAACAGGATATGGTTGAAAATATCGTACATCTGGTACTGGCGCGGGTGGAAGGCGCTCGTCCGGGAACTGCCGGATTGTCCTTATTTGCAGTCCCCAAAATCAGAACCAATGAAAACGGTGATTTGCTGGAACCCAATGATGTAAATTGTACCGGCATCGAGCACAAGATGGGCAAAAAAGCTTCGGCCACTTGCGTTATGAATTTCGGCGAAGCAAACGACTGCCTGGGCTATATCCTGGGGGATGCTCCCGGTGAGGACGGGAAAGGCAAAGGAATCGCGCAGATGTTTCAGATGATGAACGGCGCGCGCATGGAGACCGGTCATGCCTCCCTGGCTGAAACCACGGTCGCCTACCATAATGCGGTGGAATATGCCAAAGGACGGATTCAGGGGCGTTCGGTAAGGGATCCCAAAGGTGAGCGGCAGGCGATTATTAAGCATGAAGATATACGCCGCATGCTGATGGATCTTAAAGCATATACCGAGGCGATGCGTGCTCTGGTGCTGAAAACATACTGGTATTTTGACATGGTGGAGATCAACGAGGAGAGCAATCCCGAGGCCGCTAAAGAATATCAGGGATTTTTGGACGTACAGACGCCGATCATCAAAGCGTATTGCTCCGACAAGGCCTGGGAACTGGTCGCAGAAGCCGTACAGATTTACGGCGGCTACGGCTTTATGGATGAATACCCGTTAACCCAGATCTGCCGGGATGTAAAAATTTATTCCATCTGGGAAGGCACTAATTTTATTCAGTCTATGGATTTGGTCCGGCGCAAATGGAAGATGGAGAACGGTTCGATATTCGCAGCCTGGCTGGAGCAAATGAGCAAGCTGGTCAGGGAACATGAAGACGATCCTGTGTTTGAAGAGGAGTTTGCCGTATTAAAAGATGCGGTTGCAGCCTACCGGGAGATTCAGGAATCGGTTAATCAGCAGAAGATCAGCATGACGCCGTTTTATGCCACCAGAATACTTCACGCGACCGGGAATCTGGCCTGTGCCTACATGCTGCTGGATCAGGCCCTGGTTGCCCGAAAAAAAATCCATGAACTGGGAACGGATCACTTTGACTACCCGTTTTATAACGGGAAAATCGTTTCCGCCAAATACTTTGCCCATAACGTGCTGCCCCAGGTAATGGGGACGGCGCTAATCGTCAAAGAAGGCGACGCATCGGCAATCGAAGCTGATGACAGTATATTTGAAGTGTGAAAATCTTGCATAACTGAAACCAAAATTAAAGCGTCTGGTCTTGGTTCTTTATGGAATCGGGACCGGACGTTCGTTTATATGTTTGTTTTAGGCTTAACAGAGCACTAGTGCTCTGTTAAGTCTAAAAGTTTATATTATCCGTCGAGAAAAATTTTCACAGGGCAAGGCGGAGGATTGAGGAATACTGGACGTATTGCGATTGACGACAACGCAGCCCTGCGAAAATTTGGCCGACGGGAATTGAAGTTTTAGGCTTAACAGAGCACTAGGGCCTTTCCGTGAAAATCCTTAACGTGATGCCGTGAATTGGAACAACTGCAATAAAATTGGTCGCGGATCTACTCTATGTTACAATAATAGTTGCAATAATAAGGGGTTAAGCCGATGCCGGAGCAATAGATCAATAATAAGTGCTAATAAAAACGCGGCGTTGAAGGATGGCCGTAGATATAAATGGTGATGAGGAGAAATAAAGATGTTGCTCAATGATATTACAATCCGTACCGCAGTGAAAACCGATGCTGCTGCCATCAGGGAAATATACGTGCCTTATGTGAAAGTTACCGCTATTACTTTTGAGTACGAGGCGCCGTCAGTGGCGGAATTTGCCGCGCGGATCACTCAGGTATTGCAGCGCTATCCCTTCCTGGTGGCTGAGGAGGCAGGTCGGGTTGCGGGTTATGCTTACGCCTCCGCCTTTCGCCCCCGAGCGGCCTACGATTGGGCGGCGGAGACCAGCATTTATCTGCGCCAAGATCTACGCGGGAACGGGCTGGGAAAAGGATTGTACCTGCTGTTGGAGGATATCTTGAAGCAGCAGAATGTCTTGAACCTGTACGCCTGCATCGCCTATACGGATCAGGAAGATGCGCACCTGACCAACGCCAGCGTGGCCTTTCACGAGCATTTGGGCTACAAGCTCAACGGCCAATTTCAAAAATGCGGCTATAAGTTCAACACCTGGTACGACATGGTATGGATGGAGAAATTGATCGGCGAGCACCGGGGTCAAGTCCCGGAGGTGATCCCCTTTGCCAAAGTGCGGGCGAAGTTCGGAATTTGAGCTCAAGCCAAAGCAAACCAATTGCCTTAGTGTTTTGTATTCATGGAAAGGAAACAGAATATGAATGTGCGGGTCAGTGAAACAGCAAATTCAAAAGTTGCGATTATAGAAAGTTCAGAAGTAATCATCAATAGCGTCCAGGATGCCCTGGTACTCTGTCAACCCTAAGTCTGCATATTATTTGTCGAGGGAAATTTCTGCAGGGCAAGGCGGAGGATTGAGCAATACTGGACGTATTGCGATTGACGACAACGTAGCCATGCAGAAATTTAA
>DATMYB010000090.1:0-2327 GCA_035561215.1 Syntrophomonas sp.
TAAAAGCCCTGGCCGGATTTCTGGCCCAATAAACCGGCTAAAACGCGTTTCTTAAGCAGCGGGTGCGGTTTATACCGATCGCCAAAATCTCTTTCCATCGTTTCCATGCCATGCATGGCAATCTCAGCACCAACCAAATCCAACAGGGTGCATGGCCCCATAGGGTGGCCGGCACAGAGTTTCATCGCCTTGTCGATATCTTCGGGCTTGTTTCCTTCCTGAACCAGTTTAACCGCTTCGTTCATCAGAACATCCAGCAGCCTGCTGACAATAAATCCGGCAAAGTCAACTGCCACTGCCGACTCTTTGCCGATCTTGGCAATGTAGTCCAGAGTGGCCTGGGTGGTTTCTTCTGAAGTAAGCTGGCCGTTGATAACTTCAACGCCCTTCATAAGCGGAACCGGATTCATGAAGTGGATGCCGATAACCTTATCGCCGCGGGTAGTCGCACTGGCGATTTCAGTTACAGGAATAGCCGAGGTGTTGGTTCCCAGTATACATTCAGGCTTGCAAATTCTTTCAAAGTCGGCAAACATTTTCTTTTTCAGTTCCAGGTTTTCGAATACGCATTCTACCAGCAGGTCGGCATCCTTACAAGCTTCTTCCAGGCTGGTAGTGGTTTTAATGTTGGCCAAGGTTGATTTGACATCATCTTCGGAAAGCTTCCCTTTGCTGGCCAGTTTGCTCAGGTTTTTTTCAACAGTTGCCATAGCTTTAGTCAAAGCCGCATCGGTTATATCATTCAGCACCACTTGATATCCGGCTGCCGCACTGACCTGGGCCACTCCGTTGCCCATAGCTCCCGCTCCTATTACAGCGATTGTCTTAATATCCATGTACCCAAACCTTCCTTTCTTAAATGCCTTATTTCCCAACCATATTGGGCTTTCTCTTTTCGACGAAGGCTTTTAAGCCTTCTTTGCCGTCTTCGGTTCCAAAACACTGGGCGAATATTTCGATTTCGGTCTTAAGCGCATTTTCCAGGTCCAGATCCTGTCCAATATTTATGGCCTGTTTTGCTAAACGAACCAATACTGGAGATCGGCTGGCTATTTCCTGCGCCATTTTAAAAGCTTCATCCAATAACTGTTCCGGCGGCACAACATGATTGACCAGGCCGATTCTATAGGCTGTCTGGGCATCTATGGTTTTACAGGTGAAAATTATTTCTTTTGCCCTTCCGACTCCAACTAACCTGGATAGTCTTTGTGTTCCTCCACCCCCGGGAATAATCCCGACGTTGATCTCCGGGTTGGCCATTTTCGCTTTTTCAGAAGCTATCCGAATATCGCAGCACATAGCAACTTCAAGCCCGCCTCCAAAAGCGAACCCGTTAATAGCGGCTATAACCGGCTTGGGAAATAACGCTATGGCCTGTTGGCCCCGATAAACCCCGAGCGCAAACTTACGTCCCCCTATGAGGTCGCAATCCGACATTTCCGCGACATCTGACCCGGCAATAAATGATTTGTCTCCGCTGCCGGTGAGAATAACCACTCTGACATCGTCATCCTCTTTCATCTGCGTAAATACTTCATAGAATTCATTAAACAATGACGAGTTAAGCGCATTTAAAACTTCAGGCCGATTGACTTGGACCAGCATTATATTGTCTTTAAGAGTGCAAATAAGGTTTTTATATGCATACGCCATGAATTTCTACACCTCCCTCCCAGGCAATTTAATGCTCTACTGTCAAGTGTTATTGGTTTCTTGAATAAATCTGACAATTGCTTAGCTAGTTGCGACTTTCTTCTTTTCCTTGCGCGGCATCATTAACGCTTCACCGTCAATCGTTACTTCGTTTTTTTGATTGGTACAATAGGTCCTGAGCCGCACTCTATTTTTTGCCTCATCTATTTCAATGACTTCAACCGTTGCGGTAATTGTATCTCCGATAAAGACCGGCTTTAGAAATCTGCTAGTCTGTTCTAAATAAAGAACTCCGGGTCCGGGTAATTGAGTTCCCAATACGTTAGAGATCAACCCGGTGGCGAGTATGCCGTGAGCTATTCTTTTTCCAAATACGGTATCACCGGCATATTCGACATTGACATGCATGGGGTTCATATCCCCCGTAACCCCTGCAAACGAATAAACATCCGATTCTGAAATCGTCTTGCTGAATTGAGCTGTATCACCGATTCTAATCTCTTGCACAGTTTTTCCCTGCAATTCCCTTACCTCCTGGCCATTAATGTTGTTTGCCATACTCCAAGTGCATAAGGTGTGCCAAATAGGTGTTTCAAATTAAAAAACAGCGGGCTCAAAATTTCATAGATAGACAAGATACGGTTTAATGTTCTTCAATAACACCTATATATAGG
>DATMYB010000091.1:0-5878 GCA_035561215.1 Syntrophomonas sp.
TTCTAGAAGTTATTTTCCAGAAGCGAGACCCAATTGATAATTATTGGAGGGAGTAAAATGACAGTTAATAAAGAGGAGCGACTGCTGAACAATTACTTTGACGGGCTGGAAGTATCGACCGTACACAAGATATTGTTTTTCATTATCATGATGGCTTACTTTTTTGAGCAGATGGATAACTGGAACTTCGGCTTCATTGCTCCGGCTTTAATGAAATCATGGTCGCTGACCATGGTGGACGTCAGTAAGATCACCTTTGCCTATTTCATGGCCATGACTCTCGGCGGACTAACGGGCGGAATCATTTCGGATTTTATCGGCCGCCGCAAGACCTTCCTGGGCGCTATCCTGATATTTACCGTTTTTTCCATTGCTAACGGCTTCGTGCACACTCTGCCGCTGTTTATCTTTACCAGAGCCATGACCGGCTTCGGCGTATTTTGCATGATGGTTACCTCTCAGGCGTATATCGCCGAAATGGCGCCGGCGGATTCCCGCGGCAAATGGCAGGGGCTGACCGCCGCCATAGGTTTTTGTGCCGCGCCGATCATCGGTTTTTTGTGCAGTATTATCATCCCCATGAGCCCCGAAGCATGGCGCTACATCTTCTATCTGGGCGCCTTCGGTTTTGTAGCTTTCTTCCTCGGACTGAAATATTTGAAAGAGTCGCCGCGCTGGCTGGTATCCCAGGGCAAAGTGCCGGAAGCGGAAAAGGTTATCAAAGATATCACCGGCGTGAACGTCGATCTGAGCGAAGCCGCCAAGGTGGTAGTACCCCGCGATAGTGCCATGGAGGTAATCGTGGGCATGTTCTCCCGCAAATACATCAAGCGGACCCTGGTGCTGTTATGCTTTGTTCTGCTTACCACCCCGGCGTCTTTTGCCATCACCAACTGGACCCCCACGCTGTTGAATCAAAGAGGATTGGACGTGGCCCAATGCCTGCAGGCTTCGTTTATTCTGATGATCGGCGTACCGGTGGGCTTGTTCCTTTCCTCCGTCATCTCCGACAAAGGCGGACGTAAAATTCCTCTGGCCATCATGGCTGCCTCGACGGCGGTACTGGCGTTCATTTTCGGCCACGTAAACGGTATGGTACCCATTGTGACCGTCGGTTTCCTGATGATTGCCTGCGCTATGGCCATGGGCTTTATCAGCTTCAGCTATATCGCCGAGTCTTATCCGACCAAGATGCGCAATACCACCACCGGTATTCACAACGCTTTGGGGCGTTTCGCTACCTCGGGCTTCCAGCTTTTGATCCCGATTCTGTTTGTCCAGTACAAATTCCTGGGGGTTTACAGCACGGTAGCGGTTCTACTGCTTATTCCGGTAGCCGTAGTATTGATTTGGGGTATCCGCACCGGCGGCAAATCTTTGGAGGAAATCAGTTAATAATATTGTTACAGGATCAGAATAGAGGTGTGAGTCTTGAGAAACTATTTGGAAACAGAAAAACATTTGATTACCCAGCAATATGAATCTGAGCAAAAGTTCCTGGCCGAGCTGCGGTCCGGCAATTATACCGTGGAAAACCCGCTGGTGGTGAAAAATCCCTATCTGATCAATCCGCTGGCCGCCGTAATTTGTTTTAACACCGAAGAGAAAACTACGGTTGCCATTGCGGTGAAAGGCAAAAAACCGGAGGGGGATCTGAGCCACACCTTTGCCGCCGCTACCGAGCATGTACTGCCCATTTACGGCCTGTATGACAATTATGAGAACACGGTGGAAATCATGCTGGGCAACGGCAAATCCGTGCAGGTCAAAATCGAAGTGGAAGAACTGGACGTCAATAAGGCGCAGTATTGCCATACTACGCCGGAGTACTTCGGCCATGATCTGATGCTGATCTCCACCACTACTCCCTTGATTAAATCGGCGCGTACGGTGGGCTTCGATTATGCGGGGGACTTGCGCTGGACCATCACCAACCTGCAAAGCTGGGATATCAAGAAACTGGCCAACGGCAGATTGCTGTATACTTCCTACCGGACCATGCAGAAGCCTTATTATTGCGTGGGCCTGACGGAAATGGACATGTGCGGCAAAATTTATAAAGAGTACCGTTTGCCGGGAGGATTTCACCATGACGCTATCGAAATGGAAAACGGCCATATATTAGCCGCTTCCGACAACGATTTTAACGAATCCGTCGAGGACTACCTGGTGGAGTTTGAAAGAGAGACCGGCAAAGTCGTAAAGACATGGGATCTTCGCAGCATTCTGCCCCGGGAAAAAGGCAACGCCGGCGATTGGAATTATCATGACTGGTTCCACAACAATGCGGTATGGTATGATAAACCTACCAATTCCGTTACCATGTCGGGCCGCCATAAAGACGCCATCATCAATTTCGATTATGATACCGGCGCCCTCAACTGGATTATCGGTGACCCCGAAGGCTGGGGAGAAGAGTGGCAGAAATACTTCTTTAAAAATGTCACTAAGGGCGATTTTGATTGGCAGTATGAACAGCACGCGGCCCGGATCCTGCCCAACGGCGATGTCTTCGTATTTGACAACGGGACTTATCGCGCCAAGGTCAAAGCAAAATGGGTCGATCCGGAGCTGAATTTTTCCCGCGGCGTCATCTACCGGATCGATACCGATAAAATGGAGATCCGGCAGGTATGGCAATATGGCAAGGAGCGGGGAGCGGAATTTTATTCCCCCTATATCTGCAATGTGGATTATTACGGCGAAGGCCATTATATGGTCCATTCCGGCGGTATCGCCACTTACCGGGGCAAGCATACCGACGGTCTGGGCGCCATGCTGCTGAACAAATATAAAGACGAACATGTTCATCTAACCTTGGAATCCATCACCGTAGAAGTATTAAATGATGAAGTAAAATACGAGCTGAAGGTCCAGGGAGGCAATTACTACCGGGCCAGAAGAATCAGCCCCTATGACGAAAAAACCAATCTGGTTCTGGGCAAAGGTGAATTGTTGGGCGGATTCGGCGTAACGCCTGAATTTATGAAAATCAAGTTCAAGGATGCCGCCATCGAACTGCCTGAAAAACACAATCTGAATCTGGTATTGGAAGAGGATCGCCTGGCCCTGCGGGGGACTTTTAAGGAGGGCTCCCAGGTATTCCTGGAATTAAAAGGCGAGGAGGGTTCGAAGTTCTACCTGATACCCACCGAGGTCCATGACGTTACCGCCGCCTGTGTAATGTTCGAGGAGCAGCGGGACAACGATTTTCAGTTCTATATCAGCCGGGAAGCTCTGGCCGGTGACTTCGATATTTATTTGAACATTGATAATCTGAGATACGACACTAACCTTTCGATAAAATTATAGCAGCTGATAAATATAGGTAGCGGCTGCATGATGATTGTTTCTATGTCCACCTTTCTCAGATCAAGAGGGAGGTGGACAAATTTTTCATGAAGGGAGGGGACAGAAATGCGATTGAAGTCGTTAAATTCCAAATCTTTTGAGGAAATGCTCAAAAGAGACGATAACCTGAACGTCGTATTTTTTTCCCGGAAAGATTGCCTGGTTTGCCAGGAAGTCATACCGGTTTTGCGGGAGTTGTCCAAAAAGTATGCGGAACAATGCGGCTTTTACCAGGTAAATGTAGAGAGAGAAAAGAAGCTGTTCCAAAGATTTTCGCTCCAGGGCGTTCCCCAGGTATTGCTGTTCAAAAACGGCATTTACCGGGGCAAGAAGGCAGGCCTGGTGGAACCGGAAGAACTGGCGGAAATGATCGAAGGGATATTATAATAAATCCGGGGAAAACTGCAACAGCGGCGATATTTTCACTGCAATCCTGAAAAACCGGTGGAGATGGAGTGAGTTAAAATAGAAAAACTGATTGTGCTGGGAACCGGTCATGCCATGACCTTGAATTGCTATAATACGTGTTTTGCGTTGGCTCGTGACGATGCGTATATATTAGTCGACGGGGGCGGGGGCAACGGCATCCTGAAAAACCTGAAAAAGGCCAATGTACCGGTTAACAAGATCCATCATGTGTTCGTCACCCATAGTCATTCCGATCATATCCTGGGGATCGTCTGGGTGGTGCGCAAAGCCGCCATGCTCATGAGCGGCGGCAGATATGAAGGCAACCTGAATATTTACGGTCATGATGAGGTCATCAGAGATATTATGGCCTTGTTGAACGTGACCATGGAGCCCCGGGTTCTACAGCTTATCGGCGTGAGAATCATGCTGCAGCCGGTGACCGACGGGCAGACCATGGATCTGGCCGGTCATGAGTTCACGTTTTTCGATATTTATTCCACCAAAGCTAAACAATTCGGCTTTACCACCCGCCTGGGCGACGGACAGACCCTGGCCTGCCTGGGCGACGAACCTTTCAATTCGCGGTGCCGGCCCTACGTGGAAGATAGCGACTGGTTGCTATGCGAGGCTTTTTGTCTTTATGGCGACCGGGACATATATCGGCCCTATGGAATCCATCACAGTACCGTAAAAGACGCCTGCGAACTGGCCCGGCAGCTTCACGTCAAAAACCTGGTGCTCTGGCACACCGAGGAAGACAATTTATCCCGCCGCCGGGAATTATACACCCGGGAGGGGCAGCAATACTACGACGGCAATTTGTATGTTCCCGATGATCTGGACGTGCTGATATTGGATGAGGCCGGTCAATAAGGATGTAATAGCATTAAGCCGGGCCATTCTAATTCGAAAAGAGATTGGGATTTTTGAAGAACTTGGTCATTATCGCTTGGAATAACCGTATGTTGGTGTTATGAGCGGATTCTTTGCAGCAGATACAGCCGATATAAAATTTCACCGACGGTTTGATGGGTACAGTGACCACTTGGTAGTTTTTGCTGAAATTATAAAAACTCGCGGTGGTCAAACCGATGGCCGAGCCAGCGGCAATCGTGTCGGCGTACAGATCCTGATTGACGGTTTTAAGCACGATATTGGGCTTGTCAATGAATAAGTGTTCATAAACGCTGTTCATTTGTTCGAAGTCCAAAAGCGCCAGGTTGCTTTTGGAAATTTCTTCGACGGTCACAAAGGGTTGGGCAGCCAGCGGAGAATCTTTGGCCACCAGTACCGTATATTCACATTCATTAAAAATAGTATAACGCAAATTGTGGTCGTCAAAAAAACTGGGATTATATTCATATTCGGTAATGTTTAGCAGGCCCAGGGCATGCGGGGTGCCACAGATATCCTCAATTAATTGGGAAGGCCTTTTTTCCATCACAAACAACTTCACATTCGGATATTTGAGGCGAAATTGGTGCAATAATTTGGGCATGATGATCACGGAAAAAAACGGTGTGCAAAACAGCGTCAAATTTGCTTCGCAGGTTGAGGCGGCCGGGTCTGCCGGTGCATTTACGGCAACCATAAGTTCATTCATCTTGGCGATGATCTCTTCTGATTTTTCCAGTACGATTTGTCCTTCGTCCGTGAATGATATCTTATTGCAAGTTCGGTTTAAAATAGGCACGCCGAGTTGTTTCTCCAGCGTCTGGATCGCTTTGCTCAGTCCCTGCTGGGAAATAAACAGATTTTCCGCGGCCTTGCTGATGGAGCCGGCTTTACTTATTTCAATCAAATAACGTAAATGTTCAATCTGCATAGACGCCACCGCTTCATAGAATAAATCTTCTTAATAATCCGCTTATATTATTATGCTACATTTCCCCCGTTAATTGAACACCAGAAGCTGGTATTTACAAGTTCCTGACCGCGTGATCGGATTATCAGCAAGCTCGGCGTTGGCTGTGGACATAAGAGGAAGCGCAGCCAGAAATACAATCATTTCCTTGACTAGACCATGGTTCTGTTATAAAATATTCTTTGCGTCGGGGTGTAGCTCAGTTTGGTATGAGCGCTACGTTGGGGACGTAGAGGCCGCTGGTTCAAATCC
>DATMYB010000092.1:0-3748 GCA_035561215.1 Syntrophomonas sp.
ATGTATATCTATCTCTCCATAGCTCCTGATAACCAGGTCCGCCGTTTTGCAGATTTTTTCCCATTCATACTCCGAATATGGGTCATATACGCCGCATGTAAGAAATCCCCCCGCTTTGGCGCCTGCGATTCCGGAGAATATGTCCTCAAATACCATGCAATGAGAAGGTCCTATTCCCAGCCTTTGGGCCGCCAGCAGATAGATATCCGGGAAGCCCTTGCCCCGCAGCACCTCCTGCAATGAAGCAAAGGCGTAGAACAAATGCTCAATGCCATTGCTCTTCAATGCCGGTCTATACAATTCGGGACTGAGTGCGGTAGCGACACCCAACCTGACACCGGCCTGCTTCAAATGAAAAAGGTATTCTTCCGCACCGGGCTTCAGGCGGACAGAATGCTCATAGGCATCACGGCACATAAGGTTCCATTCGTTTATAATGTCCCCGGGGGCCTCTTTCAGACCGAAGCGACGGACTGTATATTCCGCCGCTTCCCGGAAGCCCATCGGCGTTACAGCCTGTATGTAATCCTCCGATGCCTCAAGGTCCCGTTTTTTCAGAAAATCAATGTCTATCTGCTCCCATATCCCCATGGAATCCAGCAGTGTCCCGTCCAAATCAAATATTGCCCCTTTGAAATCAAGCATGCCTGCCGCTCCTGAACTGTTTGACCAGTTCTCTTGACGCACCGGCTATATCCTCTTGTGAAATCACGGCGGATACGACGGCAAGACCGTCGATACCGGTCCCTGCAAAATCGGGAACCGTTTTTTTGTTGATGCCGCCGATGACAACTATCGGAATCGAAACCGCATTCCGGATCCTTTTCAGTTCTTCCATAGTGACAAGCCTTGCATCAGATTTCGTACCGGTCGGATACATGGCGCCTACTCCGATATAATCCGCGCCGTCTTCTGCTGCCTTGACAGCCTCTTCCGCCGTGGATACGGATACCCCTATCAGCTTACCGCCTCCGATGAGCCTTCTTACTATGTGTGCCGGGAGGTCCCCCTGCCCGATATGCACCCCGTCGGCATCCGCCGCGATGGCAATGTCCACCCGGTCATTGATGATCAGAGGCACATGCTGTGCCATTGTAATTTCTCTTATGCGAAGAGCTGTCTGATAAAATTCCAGCGAAGAGGCTGACTTTTCCCGTAGCTGGATAATGGTACATCCACCGGAAATAGCCTGTCGGACAGCCTCCTCCAGGGTTTCTGTGCTCATGAGCTCCCTGTCCGTCACAAGATAAAGGGTATAATCCACATCAGATCTCATTGATTTTTGCCCTCTCTTTCAAAAGCTCCCGGTCAATAAGGCTTACGGCGTCGATTATAGCGGAGCGGAAGCTTCCGGTTCCCTTGCCGCCGGCCTTTTCAAAGGCGATTTCACCGGCAATGCCCATAGAAGCGATGCCGGCGGCAGCAGCCGCGAGAAAGTCGCCGGTGGCGCCGGCAAAGGCGCCGACGAGGGCAGTGGCCATGCAGCCCGTGCCCGTGACCCTTGACAGCATTTTGTGCCCGTTTTGTATAATAACCGTTCTCCTGCCGTCGGAAATAACATCCTCCGCACCGGTGACCGCCACAACGCAATCAAGCTGCCGCGCCGCCTCTTGAGCAACCGCCACGGCGTCATTGCCCAAATCGGCGGCGGAAGCATCAACACCCCTGGTTGTTGCTTTAAGCCCGGCTACAAACGAAATTTCCGATAAGTTACCGCGAAGAACAGCAAGCTTGATCTGATTCATAATGGTTTTGGTCGTGTCGCTTCTAAGCTTTGAGGCTCCCGCTCCTACAGGATCGAAGATAACGGGGATGCCAAGCTCGTTCGCCCTTTTACCGGATGCCAGCATGGAAGCGACCGTCCTTTCGTTCAAAGTCCCGATATTGATGACCAGGGCGGAGGATATGGAGGTTATTTCCGCCGCCTCTGAAATGTCGTCGGCCATAATGGGAGAAGCGCCGACAGCCAGCGTGATATTCGCACAGTCATTTACCGTAACGTAATTTGTAATCTGGTGTACCAGCGGTACCTTGCTCCTGACCTCCGAAATCAGCGCAGATACCTGTTCCGTAATATTCATTTTATATCTCCTTTCGGGTATAGGCTTTCATATATTTGACCCTCCACCCTTGTAAAGTCTGTAAAAGTGATTGGTCGGCCCGTGTCCCCTGCCAATCGGAAGGGCGTGCTCAATAGCCCCGGTGATATATTCCTTAGCCGAACGGATGGCGTCCGTAATTTCCATCCCGTTTGCCAGGTTGGCAGCTATGGCCGAAGAAAAGGTGCAGCCGGTCCCATGGGTATTTTTTGTCTGGATACGCTTGTTCCGATAGGAATGAAAGAGTTTGCCGTCAAACAGGATATCCTCGGCGTCTCCGCTTAGATGCCCTCCTTTTATCATCACGTTTTTCGCCCCCATTTTGTAAATGGCTGCGGCAGCCTCTTTCATTTCATCAATACCTGTGATTTTCATGCCGGTAATGGTTTCGGCTTCGGGGATATTCGGGGTCAGTACAAAAGCAAGCGGAATAACCTCATGAATCAATGTATCCAGCGCAGCTTCCTGCATCAGCGCACACCCGCCTTTGGCTACCATGACGGGATCAATAACCGGCTTTGGGGGGCTGTACTGTCTGAGCTTCTCTGCGACGGCTTTCATTGCGCCGGCATTTGAAAGCATTCCTACCTTGACTCCATCAACCCTGATATCCTCAAAGACGGCGTCAAGCTGATCCTTTATAATGCCCGGCTCAATGTCCTGAATCGAGAGCACGCGGCTTGTATTCTCAGCCACAACCGACACTACCACGCTCATCCCGTAAGTCTTATGGGCGGCAAAGGTCTTCAAGTCGGCCTGAATCCCGGCTCCGCCGCTGCAATCGGAACCGGCTATTGTCAATAAATTTTTCATTGCTGTTTCTCCTTTCCAAACAAAAATGCCTGGCCGCGAAGCCAAGCATTTTCAATTTCCATTGTTGATGTTTGCTTCCCTACCACGGTCTTAACCGTCAGGTTCAAGGGGTCAGGTTTTAACCTTCTCAACTAAAATCAGTTCCCCCGCAAATATTGCTTTTTATATGAAGTTGTTCAGGGGCTGTCGCATAAGCGGAAGAATGCGACATAACCAAAGAAGTTTGTGAAGTACTCCGGGCGAACAGTGTTCGCCCGAGTGCTGCACATTCTTCCTACTCATGCGACAGCCCCGCTATAAAACAAAAGCGCCCACCTGAAAGGCAAGCGCTTGCAAACTATTGGAATAACGCTCCCTACCACGGTCTTAACCGTCAGGTTCAAAGGGTCAGGTTTTAACCTTCTCAACTGAAATCAGTTCCCCTGCTTTTTCTACATTTTACTCTTTTGTTTGTTTAAAGTCAATCCCCTTGGGCCGTAAGCTGGTTCGGCAGCTTATAGAAAAGCGTGTATAAGGTGTCAATACACGGTTCGCACAGCGGCAATTAGCTGTCGGATAAATCATAGATACCCAATGTTTTCATTTTGCGATAAAGAGTATTTCTCCCAATTCCCATATGTTTGGCAACAAGGGATTTATTATTTTTACATTCTTTGAGCAGATTCAGAATCACCCTTCTTTCACTCTGCTGAATTATACCCAAGTCCGGAAAGGCATCTGAATGATCGTCGACTTTCTGGATCATCTCATCTACGCAAAAGTCTATCAGACCATCGATATAAAATGCATCATCGATGTGGTCCTCATCCAGCAGTATGAAAAAACGGTGCAAAAAC
>DATMYB010000093.1:0-4284 GCA_035561215.1 Syntrophomonas sp.
TTTAGGGGCCCTGTGGAGAAAAGGAACCCCCTCTCCAAAATAATCACTCCCCCGGACCCTGTTTCTCGGTTTTTATCTTGAGCATTAAAATGCAAGGTTTATGAATATAATTTCATGCAATTATCATGCCAATAAAATGAGCCGGGGTTTATTACCCCACCCTTGCCGTTATAAGTTTACGCCATATTCAATTTCATCGATTTGTTATGGGGAAAGTGAGAGGCGTGATCGTGATTAAACCGCAATTTTCAGGCACAGACTTCCAAGAGAACGCGGTCTTGATAATACCTGAGCGCCTGGAGACAGCACGGATCATTCTTTGTCTATGTTCTTTAAGTAGTTATACAGAGTGGTACGAGATATTCCCAGAAAACGAGCGGCTTCGGTTTTGTTCCCGTTATGTGCTTCCAGGGCTTTCAGCAGGATTTCTTTGCTGTATTCTTTGTTGCCCTGTTTCCGGGTGGACAACGATGTATCATTATCATCCTCATAATCTGCAGCCATTAACATGAAGCCCGGCAGTTTATGCTTATCACTGGTAGAGAGGTTTAAATGTTGTGGTTTGACCTCAATGTCATCGAACATAAAGACAATCCACTCCATCAAATTGCGCAACTCGCGAACATTACCGGGCCATGAATAATTCAACAATATCTTGGCAGCCTGGTTTCCAATATTTACAAAGCGCTTGCCTTTTTGTTGGGAGAAATCCCATAGAAACAAGTTGCCCAGGGGTAGTATATCTTCTTTTCTTTGCCGCAGAGGCGGGATGAATAAACTGCCTACTTTTAAACGATAGTACAGGTCTTTTCGAAAGGTTCCCTTGGCAACCATTTGATCCAGGTTGGCATTGGTTGAACAGATGAAGCGGGTATCCATCTTTATTTCCTGTAGACCGCCAACCCGATAATAACACTTTTCCTGAATGGCTCGTAAAAGTTTTCCTTGCAGCTCCAGAGGTATTTCCGAAACTTCATCCAAAAACAGAGTTCCACCCTTGGCCAGATCACATTTTCCTTTTTGACCTTTTGATACTCCTCCAGTGAAGGCGCCTGCTTCATAGCCAAAAAGTTCGCTTTCAAAAAGACTGGAGGTAATGGCGGCGCAATTTATGGCTATGAATGGAGGAGCAGGTTCTTCCCCGGCTCCAAAATGAATGATGCGGGCAATGACCTCCTTGCCGGTTCCGGTCTCTCCATGAATTAAAACCGGGATGGACCGGTCCTGGTGGTATAAGTATGCTTGTTTTACCAGCCACAACATGCTTTCGGAAAATATTCCTATCTTGTTAAGCCCGGAATAGAAGACGGCTCTTTTAAAACCTGACAGGTTGCCCCTGGGGTTATTGGTCTTTTTGCCGGTATCATCTTTTTCCGGTACGTCTTTTTCCATTTGAGAGGCATTTTGCGCTTCTATTTTTTGGGTTATGAGAGCCAGTTCCTTTACCTTAATCGGTTTCAGCAAATAATCAAAGGCTCCGGCTCTAAAGGCGTCAATAGCTGAATCCATATCCCCGTATCCGGTGAGCAGTACTACGTTGGTTTCCTCCTCGGAGGGCAGTGCACTAATCGCTTTAAGCAGCTCTATGCCGGACATCCCGGGCATTCTAATATCCGATAAAACCATGGGAAAAGATTGTTCAGCCAGGAGGTTTAATGCTTTGGGCGCTGAGTCTGTCTCTATTACCTCATGTCCCAGCTGGCTCAAAAACTTTGCCGCACTATACCGACTGTCCGGGTCGTCATCTACCAACAAAATTTTCATAGTCCGTAAGCCCCTTTGTTTAATCCTGGTATGGCGGGAGTTCTATCCGGAAGGTGGTTTGATCCTTATTGGAAGTGCACTGAATTCTGCCATTCAAAGTTGTAATTATGGATTTGGCGATAAAAAGTCCCATACCCATCCCTTGTCCTTCTTTGGTGGAAAAAAAAGGCTCAAAGATCTTATTCATATTTTCCGGGCTGATCCCGATTCCATTATCGCATATTTCCAGTATTACATTGTGCTCCAACCTGGATATACAGGTTATAGTCTTTACTTTATTTCGGGAAACCCGCTCCAACGATTGCATGGCGTTCTCAATCAGATTGCTGATTATCTCTTCTATGCGGTTTTCATAACCCAGTACCAGAGGTAGATCTGGAGCAAGTTCCAATTGAATCTCTATTCCATGTGAAAATAGGTGGGCTTTCATAATATCCAAGGCGTTTTCCACGGATAGATTAATATTACAGGGAGTTGGTTCCCCGTCTCGTTCATTGCGGATAAAGGCCCGCATATGCTCAAGAATTTCATTGATTCGCGCTGATTTGACCAGCGCTTTTTGGAGGTCCTCAATCAGGTCAGCCCGGTTTAAATCTCGCCCCTGGTCATACCAGTACAAAATGCTGTCAATAGTAATCATGAGTGAATTCAATGGTTGTTTGATAGCATGGGCCAGTTCAGTGGTGATTAGACCCAGAGAGGCCAGGTTTTCTGCACGGGCGGCCCGTTCCTGGGCCTCTAACTTATCCAGCTCGGATTTTTTGCGGTCGGTTACGTCCCTGATCGATTCGATAGCTCCTATTATATTCCCCTGCGAGTCATACAAAAGGGTGGCCTTGCCCCACAAGTAGGTTTCTTTTTCCTTAACCATAAGAGCGGGAGTCTCGACGATCAATACTTCCTTATTGTGCTCTATAATTAACGAGTAATACTTTTCCATATTTTCATCCGGTTCGAGCATACGGTCAATCAATATAGGCCCTCTAACCCCGTAAAAGGGAATGCTGTACGCATAATCGCCCTGGCCCAGCATATCTTCTGCCTTGACCCCTGATAATTCTTCCATAGCCCGGTTCCAGGCTATCACCTGGTGGTCTTTATCAATAACAAAGGTGGCATCGGGAAGAAAATTAATAATATCGGCCCAGCGCTGCTCCGAGTTCTTCAAGGCTACCTCGGCCTGTTTGCGATCGATAATATCCCTGATGGATTCAATTGCCCCGGTAACATTGCCTTGAGAATCATAGAGCAGAGTGGCTTTGCCCCAGAGAAAAGCCTCTTTTCCACGTAAATCGGAGAACGATTTTTCCATAAGCAGGGTTCCTTTATCAAGAGCGACGTAAGAATAGCTTTTTTCAACTTCTTCATCGGGTTGAAGGATTAGATCGGCCATAACAGGGCGCTTTACTCCGTAAAGAATGGCGCCGCACAGGTAATCGCCCTTGCCCAGTATTTTCTCGGCCTCAACACCGGTCATGTCTTCCATGGCCCGGTTCCAGGCAATAACTTGGTGCGCTGCATCAATAACAAAGGTGGCATCGGGGAGAAAATCTATAATGTCGGCCAGGCGCTGCTCCGAATTTTTCAAGGCTACCTCCGCCTGCTTACGTTCCGTAATATCCCGGATCGATTCGATAGCGCCTATTATATCCCCCTGCGAGTCGTACAATAGGGTGGCCTTGCCCCAGAGATAGGTTTCTTTTCCCTTAACCGTAAGAGCTGGAGTCTCGACGATCAATACTTCTTTATCGCGCTCGATAATTAACGAGTAGTGCTTTTCCATATCTTCATCCGGTTCGAGGATACGGTCAATCAATATCGGAGCTCTAACCCCGTAAAAGGGGATACCATATTCATAGTCGCCCTTGCCCAGCATGTCTTCCGCCTTGACCCCCAGCATGTCTTCCATGGCCCGGTTCCAGGCTATCACCTGGTGGTCTTTATCGATAACAAAGGTGGCATCGGGAAGAAAATCAATAATGTCAGCCAGTCGCTGTTCCGAGTTTTTCAGGGCTATCTCCGCCCGCTGACGTTCAGTGATATCCCGGATCGATTCGATAGCGCCTATTATATTCCCCTGAGAATCGTACAATAGAGTGGCTTTGCCCCAGAGAAAGGCCTCTTTCCCCTTGAGGTTGGGGGTGGGGGGTTCTGTAATAAGTGCCTCCCTGTCTCTTGTAATGAGAAGATTTCTTTCATATTCTTCATCTGGATCCAAAATAAGATCGATCAATATAGGCCGTCTTGTCCCGTAAAAAGGAACAGCATATTCATATTCACCCTTGCCCAGGATATCTTGGGCATCGATTCCGGTAAGTTCTTCCATAGCCTGGTTCCAGGCAACCACCCTGTGGTTCTTGTCTATAACAAAGGTGGCATCAGGTAAAAAGTTTACAATGGCTACCATATTATAAATAGATGTGCTGCTATCGTTCGGCCGATTAAGAAAGGAGTTCGGGAGTGGCATGGTGTCATCTTTCATTGGTTTTCCCCCCAAGAATGTCTGATCCAATATCAGAC
>DATMYB010000094.1:0-2137 GCA_035561215.1 Syntrophomonas sp.
GAGTTTTAAGCGCCGAATAAATTTTCACTCTGCTAGGCGTCGGAAGGAGGCGTAGCCGTAGCTACAGCGACTGACGACAACAACGCAGATGGAAATTTAGACAAGCTTAAAACCAAAGTTTTAGTTGGTCAAGACACTAGCATAGCGCGAGGATTTAGCCGGCGGGGTATAACAGACTACTATGCACCAATAGGAGAAGATAATACCTATAAAATGTTTATCCCGCTCAAACTGCCATATACATGCGGTTCAAGCGGGATGGTCTCTATTATATGCTTATACGCTTGTGGTTCGGATTTATATCGCTGGGGCATGGGCCGATTAAATCGCCGATGCCCGTTTTAATCCTTTTATAGGTATATTAGCAATTAAAGCTACCGAATTATCTTCCCCTTCAATATTTACCATCAGCCCCTCCAGATCGATGTCCATATATTTTTGGATTACCTGAATCAAATCATCCCGCAGCAGGCTGATGACCTCCGGAGATACCATGGAACGATCATGTACCAGCACCAGCCGTAATCTTTCACGAGCGATATCTTTGCTGGTATTGGATTCCTTACCGAATATTCTGCTAATCAGTTCTAACAAAACGAATCCCCCCCTACCTGGCTAACTTGAGCATCTTTTTAAACTTGTCGACTAATGTAGTTGATTCGTCCAGGGAATCAATCGGCAGGTCCTCCCCGTTCAGGCGTCTGGCAATACGGCGATACGCGTCTCCGGCCCGGGAAGTTGTCTCCAGCACAGCCGGTTCGCCGCGGTTGGTGGATACCACGATGGCCTCGTCTTCCGGCACCACCCCCAGCAAATTGATAGAGAGGATATCCAGTATATCATTGATATCCATCATATCACCGCGCCTTACCATTTTATTGCGCATCCGGTTGACGATAAGTTTTGAATTATGCAGACCGGCCGCTTCCAACAAACCGATAATCCTGTCGGCGTCCCGTACGGAAGATACTTCCGGGGTGGCTACCACTACCGCGTCATCGGCGCCGGAAATGGCATTCTTGAAACCCTGCTCGATGCCCGCCGGGCAATCGACCAATATGAAATCAAATTCCTTACGCAGCTCGTTGGTAAGGTTTTTCATTTGATGAGGCGTAATCGCCGTCTTATCTTTGGTTTGCGCCGCCGGCAGCAAAAACAGTCCTTCGAATCTTTTATCTTTGATTAAGGCCTGTTTGATTTTGCAGTTGCCGTTGACCACATCGACAATATCAAATACAATTCTGTTTTCCAAACCCATGACCACATCCAGATTGCGCAGGCCAATATCGGTGTCGAGCATTACCACTTTTTTGCCCAGCATCGCCAACGCTGTACCAAGATTGGCAGTAGTAGTGGTTTTACCCACTCCTCCCTTACCGGAAGTTATCACCAGTACCCTACTTTTCATTCTCTTAGCCTCCAATCATATTTTTAGCTTTTCAATAACGACCTTTCCTGCCCGGATCTTTGCCAGTTCCGGCGAATTTACAACAATATTTTCTCCGTCGGGAGGACGGGTAATATGGTTGGCAATCCGCAGTTGAATGGGATTGAGGCGAAAGGCTGCAATCACCGCGCCTTCATCCCCATTAGCGCCTGCGTGGGCAATTCCTTTCAATGCTCCCATCACCAGGATGTTTCCTCCGGCGATTACTTCCGCTCCGGGATTTATATCTCCCAGAACGACCATATTTCCTTCGCTTCTGAATATTTGGCCTGAGCGCAGACTGCGATAAATCATGGTGGTATCAGTGCTGACATAATTGCAATTATCACTGAAAATTTGTTGCCGGCCCGGATCAGACCGAGGCTCTTCGCCGCTTATCAATGCGTTCAAGTGAAAGCCATGTTCCAGCAACATGTCCTCCATTTCCCGCAGTTGTCTTTCGGTGATACTTTTATTGCCGATATCAATGCTTATTTTGCTACCCATGAGATAACTGTCAATGGAGCTCAGATTTTTCTCCAATTCAGCTTTCATATCTGCAAAGCTTCCCCAAGCCTTTAAATTGATAATAAGTTCCGCACCCGCTGCTTCCTGCGTGATCTCCACAGACATTTTCAAGCCTCCAATCCAGTAGACAAACAGACAAACTGATCGTTTAATGGTCTTATTCTTTTTTCTCCATTATTTACC
>DATMYB010000095.1:0-3360 GCA_035561215.1 Syntrophomonas sp.
TCGTGATACAATTAGCTCGCGCTTTAAAGGTAATACAACTAACGACTAATAACAAGAGAGGAGGAATACAATGAAATTCAGTTATCAGATTGCAACGCCGGATCTAAAAGCATCTCCCAACATTACATGCATGCAGGGCGATTTTGAACAAAATGTCAAGTTGCTTGCATCTCTTGGGTACGATTCCGTAGAAATTATGACCACATATCCAAAGAGTATTGACTGGCAAAAGGTTCGGGATATTCTTGCCGCCAATGGGATGTGCGTGTCCCTTATCTGCACAGGCGAGCTTGGGCTTCTGGGATACACCATAAGTGAGCCAGACGATGCACTTTGGGAACAGTCTTTAAAGCGGATTGAGGAGCTTATTGATGTGGCGTCCTTTTTCGGTGTCGACATCAATATCGGCAATACCAAGGGGCGCTATCGCGAGAACATTCCACACACTCTTACTTATGAAAGAACTGTAACCGGTTTCAGACGGTTATGCGATTATGCCAAGCCCAGAAATGTAAGAATAGCGATTGAAACTGGGGCGTTCGTTTATATCAATTTCCTTAATACCTGCGCGGAGGTCGGGGAAATGATCAAATGCGTTGATCGGGACAATCTGGGTATTATGCTGGACCTATGGCACCTTTATGTCGAAGAAAAAAGCATCACGCAGGCAATCAGGGAATATAGCCCTATTTGTTATCATGTTCATCTGGCCGACAGTAACAGAAAGTATCCCGGTGCCGGGAATCTGGATTTTAAGGAAATTATCAGAACGTTTAAGGAAACCGGCTATGATGGTCCATTCAGCGTTGAGGTAAGGCAGGTACCCGACAGCCTGACTGCCGCGCGAGAAGCTGCGAAAGTAATGAAACCACTGCTCTGCGACATTTACGGATAAAAATTTACATCAGAAAGAAGAGGAACTTGTATGAAAAAGCTACTGGCAACTGCTCTTGCACTTTTAACGTTGTTCATGCTGGCCTCCTGCTCAAAGAGCCCTGGCTCGGAAAACACCGGAGAGTTTGTTCTTGGGTTTTGCAATCCGCTCTCAGGTTCTAACGCCGAAGCGGGTACACAATGTCTGAATGCGGTGACCCTCGCTGTAAACCAGATCAATGCAAGAGGCGGCTTGAATGGTGAGCAGGTCAAGATTATATCCTATGACGACGAGGCCAACCCGGCCACGTCACTGTCCAACATGACAAAGCTCTGCACCACCGACAACGCCAATGCCATTGTCGGCTCTATTATGAGCAGCTGTGTGCTTGGCCAGATCCAAACCATCAACCAATATAAGATCCCTGTCTTCACCGGCGGTACGAGCCCCTCTCTTACAGCGGAAGGCTCCAAATATATTTTCCGTACAACTATGAATCAGGACTATGCCATGACGGATATCATGAATGCTTACAAGACCATGGGTGTAAAGAAGGTCGCTCTTTTTACCGCACAGGACGAAGCCCAGATCGCCTCGGGCGACCAATTTAAAGCATCCTGCGAGGAGCTGGGCATCGAGGTCATCGGCTGGGAATACTGCTTGGACGGAGATACAGATTATACCGCCCAATGTACACGCCTTTATAATCTGAATCCTGAAGCGATTTTCTTTGCCACCCCTTCACAGCCGCAGCCCTTGTTTGTAAAGCAGATACGTGAAATGGGCTATAAAGGGACACTTTGGAATAAAGAGAGTTTCCAGCAGAACGGAATTCAGATCGCCGGTTCCACCTCAGACTATGTCTGTTTCTCATGGCCCTGTGTCTCCTATACCGACGAAAATGATGCCTCTGGAGTCATGAAGGAGTTCCTTACGGCGTATAAGGCCGAATATGGGTCCTTGCCCACATCGGACTGCGCTTACCGTGGCTACGATGCGGTGCTTGTGTTGGAAGAGGCTTGCAAGATCGCAAAATCAAATGACAGGCAGGCAATCGCAGATGCAATCGCTACCATTAATAATCTGGACGCACTTGGCGGAAAAATGGATTTCACCATCAATGCCGGTGAGGGCTATCAAAAAGGTCAGCTTTATTACGTTTATGATGGGAAGTATCACAGTTTTCAGGAATGGCTTGACGGCGGCAACTACGACGCTTTTAAAGAAACGTTGAACTGAGTTTTGGGGGAAGATACAACCGGCGCTCCATTGCCCCTTGTGGTGCAATGGAGCGCCGGGAATCTACTGCAAAAATTAGTGTGGCAGATATTCACAGCCCGGGCAGAGCATAGACGGAATGTTTGCATACTTCCTAAGCATTTAAAAAATATCCTGTTGCGTTGCATTTGCAGATCCTTCCTATTGGAACGCGTTTTCTGCGGAGGATCACATGGATACGGGAGGAACCTTAATGCTAATTACCTTGTTAGTTTCAGGCCTTGTTCTGGGCTGCATATACGGTATTGTAGCCATGGGGTATAGCCTGATATATAAAGCATCCGGATTGATGTCGTTTGCACAGGGCGATCTCATGACTGTTGGTGCATATTTGGGAATTACCTTTTATAGTTATATGAAACTGCCCTTTCCTATATCGATCATAGTGATAGCGATTATTATGTTTTTCCTTGGTATGCTTATTGAACGCGGTGTCATCCGCCGCCTGCGTGCGAAAGGCATAGCGCCGATTTACGTGGTTCTTGCCACGATAGCCATATCCTACATTATTCAGAACGGTTGCCAAAAGATTTGGGGGTCGGTCATGCTCAATTTCCCGAGCATTTTTAAAACCAGCACCATTCATCTGTTTGGGCGCAATTTTCAGACCGAGGCGATTTTTACCGTAATAGCGTCAGTCATCATTATGTTCCTGCTTCAGTTCTTTATGAAGAAATCGAAAATGGGCACGGCTATGCGGGCTTCCGCGATGGACCCGGTGGCCGCTAAAGCCTGCGGGATTAACGTGAATATCACAACAGGCATGACATGGGGGTGGGCGGCATGTACGGCAGCATTGGCGGGCGTGATGATGGGGCCGCTCTACGGCGTTTTTTCAACCCTCGGCTCGCAGATAGGCACCAAAGGCTTTGCAGCTGCAGTAATTGGAGGCTATGGTAATTTTGTGGGCTCTATTGTTGGCGGGCTGATATTGGGTTTGTTGGAAATCTTCACATCGGGCTATATTTCGTCGAATTATAGAGATATCATCTCGTTTACTGTCTTATTGCTATTCCTCTTTGTTCGTCCATGGGGGCTTTTCAATGAGCGGACGATCAAAAACTGAGCTTGCGCGGAGGAGATGTGACGTTGAAAACTCTGATTAGCAATAAAAATCGTCTGGGGGCGGCTGGGCTTATCGCCCTGGCGCTTTTGATACCGCTTTGTTTCTCTGGTTTCCCGTATCTCATTCTTGTTTGCACCTATAT
>DATMYB010000096.1:0-6435 GCA_035561215.1 Syntrophomonas sp.
TTTATAAATCCTACATGGCGATAAGTCCCGATTAGTCAGGGAATACATAAAATGCGAGGTCATGATGGCGACCGCTTATAAAAGATATCTGAAACTGAATATTGACGGCTCCCGCGTTGGCTTGGAGCGCGGCGAGAGCGAAAGCAACTACTTCTGTACGCCCAAGGGTGCGAAAGTGATCGGCTGGGCCGGTGTGGACGGTATCCACTACTGCTTCGTGCGTGGCTTTGGCGAGATGGTGTTTGCCGTCAGCCCAATGGACACACCGGGAAACTATGTGCATCCGGTGGCAAGAGATTTTATGGACTTCCTGCGGCTCCTGCTGGCTTGCGGCGATGCTGCGATACTGGAGCAGGTATACGGTTGGGATCAGGCGCAGTTTGACGCTTTCCTGCAGGACAATCCGCTCACCGCTGAACAGCAGGCCGTGCTGGATGCCATTCGGGAGAAGCTGCTGCTCGCGCCTATGGAGCAGCCCTTTTCTTATATCAAAGAGCTGCAGACCGGGTTTGATTACAGTCGTATCAAATATACGGAAGATTACTATGAATGGGTTCCTATCGAGCCGAAGATCCCCCCATGGAAGGTTTACTTTGACGGTAACTTTTGGGGGCATCATGGTCGCGAAAGAGCCGGCAAGGAAATTTCTCTCGCTAAGCAGTTTGCCTGGGACGATGAAGTCTGGCATATCCCCGCCATTTACACCTGCAGTAAAGGCCTGGTGGTGGACTTTTGCGCACAGGTTCCAGCCGAACGCATCCGTTCCTTTATGGACAAGTGGAATTTCTCTATTGAGAACGATGGTCCCGACTTTACTGATGAACAGCAGATGCAGATCGACGCGGAAAATCCGCTGGACATCAATATAAATCCAAAAGTTTTGCTGAACGGAACTGTCCTTCCTATCTCTCATGGCTGCGGCGTGTCATGGAATCCCTGCTTTCCGGAGAGCAACGGCCTTGAGGCCAAGAGCGTAATCCGGCATTATAGCCTTGATCCTGTTTGTGGCTGGGCAATCTGGCGCGCTGCTTTTCCCTGGGCGAAAAAACGCAAACCGCAGTTCACGACCCTCGGTGTAACACTGGTGCAGGAGCCTGCCGCTATGCCGGGACCGCACTTCCATGTGTCAGTGCCCGGTGAGCGCGTCGCGTTTACACACCCGACCACCGGCGCACAGCATACGCTGACCGTGCAGGAATATGAGCGGCAGGAATTGTCTCGTGAGCATTTTGACAGCCAAAATCAGGAGTTCCCGACGCACTACACTGTGATGAGCTATACGCTCTCGCCGGATCTGCCTGATGGTGCATTCACCGTCGCTGATTGCCTTCGATCTGATTCGCCCCGACAAAAGCATACTGATCCCAACGGACCGCGGGCATCGGGCAGTGTTTGCGTCGGTATTATTGGCTGCGCAGACGGCCCGACAGCCATCATTTTCGGCGGCAGCGGCCAGGGCAAACTCCATGCAGCCTGCTCCGCACTGCACTTTGAGCCGACGGACGATGTGGAGTGGCGCATGGTGTTTCATGAAAAAAGACGTGAAGATGTTACGGTAGAGCTGATACCAAGGGGGGCCGGTAGTCTGTTAGACCTAAAACTTTCATTCCCGCCGGCTAAATTTCCGCAAGGCTGTGTTGTCGTCGATCGCAATACATCCAGTAGTACAAGCGACGACCCCTTGCCCTGCAAAAATTTTTCTCGGCGGATAAAATAAACTTTTAGATCTAACAGACTATTAGTAGTCTGTCAGCCCTAATTCCACAATTCCTTGTCGGTTAAATTTCTGCATGGCTGCGTTGTCGTCAATCGCAATACGTCCAGTATTGCTCAATCCTCCGCCTTGCCCTGCAGCAATTTCCCTCGACAAATAATATGCGGACTTAGGGTTGACAGAGCACTAGTCATGAAGTGCAAATACACCGTGACTTTTATCATTCGCTGAGGTATTATTACACAAAGATTGAGGGATACTCACTCTGCCGGGTTAAGGCGGAGAATATTACCTGCTGCCCGCAGCCGCAGGGTTTTTCTTTTAAAGCAGATTCACTGGAAGTAAATTCCGGCCGGGGGGAGTTGCCCCCGGCGGAATTAAAATAATTTCTATAACCCAGAAAAGGAGAGTCTTGGTTAATGAATCCTATTCAGAAAATCAAAGAAGATATTGGACGCTTGGTGATTGAGGCACTGGAAAAGGCAAAGGATTCAGGACAACTGAATTATCAGGAAATACCTGAATTTGTGATTGAAGTGCCGAAAGATAGCGGCCACGGAGATTTTGCCTGCAATGCTGCCATGCTTTTGGCCCGTCAGGCGCGAATGGCGCCCCGGCAAATTGCCGGGATCATTGTCGAACATATCGACAGCAAGGTGAGTTTTCTGGATAAGGTGGAAACGGCCGGAGCGGGATTTATCAACTTCTTTCTTGCTAAAAGCTGGCTCTACGAAATACCGGCTATGGTACTGAATATGGACGGCTGCTTTGGCGAAAATCCGCGGGTGGGCAAAAAGGTGCAGGTAGAGTTTGTCAGCGCCAATCCCACCGGCAATCTGCACATGGGCAATGCCCGGGGCGGAGCTCTGGGCGACACTTTGGCCAATGTGCTGGCCAAAGCTGGTTACGACGTGGAGAGGGAATTTTATATCAATGACTGCGGCAACCAGATCGAAGTTTTCGGACAGTCGTTGGAGGCCCGCTACCTGCAGTTGATGGGGCAGGATGTGACTTTTCCGGAAAACGGATATGCCGGGCAGGATGTAGTGGATACGGTCAAGAATATGATCAAGGAATATCAGGACCGGTTGCTTAAGCTGGAACCGGTTCAGCGCCGGCAGCAGATGATCGACTATGCCCTGCGGGAGAAAGTCAGCTATATCAAGCAGACCTTGAAGGATTTCGGCATTGAGTATGATGTGTGGTTCAGCGAGAAATCCCTGCATGACCAGGGCAAAGTTGCCGCGGTGATCGAATACTTGCGGCAGCGGGACTATCTTTATGAGTATGAGGGCGCCCTTTGGTTCCGTACGACTTTGTTCGGCGATGAGAAGGATGAGGTTTTGCTGCGGGCCAACGGTGTGCCTACCTATTTTGCCGCCGATATTGCCTATCACAAGGATAAATTCGACCGGGGTTTCGACTGGGTGATAAATGTTTGGGGCGCCGACCATCATGGCCATGTAGCCCGGATGAAAGGGGCCATGCAGGCTATCGGTTATGATCCGGACCAGCTGGACATTATGCTGATGCAATTGGTCAGACTGTACCGGGGCGGGCAGATCGTGCGGATGTCAAAACGTACCGGCACCACCGTGTCCCTGGATGAACTGATTGAAGAAGTGGGCAAGGACGGAGCCCGTTTCTTCTTTGTAATGCGCAGCCCGGACAGCCAGCTTGACTTTGATATGGAACTGGCCAAGCAGCAGAATCAGGAAAACCCGGTTTATTACGTTCAATATGCCCATGCCAGAATAATGAGCATTTTCCGTCAGGCCCAGGCTGCGGGGGCGACCATACCGGAACTGCAGTCCATTGACTATTCCCGCTGGGGCTGCGAGGAATTGCAGATAATAAGAAAAGTTGCCGATTTTCCGGAAGAGATAGCCATCGCCGCGCGTACCATGGCGCCCCATCGTATCGCCAGATACGTACTGGATCTGGCGGGATTGTTTCACAGTTTTTACAATCATCAGCGGGTACTCAATGAAGACAAAGGGCTGCAGGATGCGCGGCTGGTATTGATGGAATGTACCCGTATCACCATAAAAAATGCGCTTGATATTCTGGGAGTAAGCGCACCAGAACAGATGTAGGAGGAATGGATTGTGATCAAGAGGAAAAAGAGCGAGGCGGACTGGGCGGTCGAGATCCTGGAGGAAAATACCGAGCCCATGTATTACATGGACTTGCTGCAAAAGATTGCTGAAAAGATGAATCGAAAAACTGAAACGGATACACTGAATTCGATTTATACCCGGATCAATCTGGATAATCGTTTGGTTTATCAGGGTGAAGGTTTCTGGTATTATGACACCAGAAGGATGCAGATGGAGCATAAATAATGAAGATTAAATGGTTTGGGCACGCTTCCTTTCAGATTGATACCGATGGCGGCCGCATTATAACAGACCCATTTAATGACCAGCTGGGTTACCCCATGTTTCCTCGCCAGGCGGACATTGTTACCGTCAGTCATCAGCATTGGGACCACAATGCGGTGGAAAGCGTTTCCGGCTCACCCCGGCTTATTACCGATCCCGGCTGGTATGAATCGGAAGGCATTACCATCCAAGGCATATCTTCATATCACGATAACAAATCCGGACGGGAGCGAGGCCCCAACACCATTTTTAAATTCCTGGCCGAGGGAATGACCCTGGTACATCTGGGGGACCTGGGCCATGAATTAAACCAGGCAACGGCTGACGCTATCGGACCGGTGGATATTCTGCTGCTGCCGGTGGGAGGAATTTATACCATTGGAGCGGATAGCGCTTACGATGTAACAGAATTGCTGCGACCGCGCATAGTGATTCCCATGCATTTTCAAACGCCGCATCTTTCCTTCAAACTGGCGCCGGTGGAAGAATTCACTTCTAAATTTGAAAAGGTGCTGAAGCTGCCCGGTCTGCAAATCACTCCCCCAGACCTTCCCGACCATTTTCAAGTCATCGTATTAGATTATCTTACGGGTTGACCTCCTTCTGCCGGGAGGCTTAAAATACAAAAGAGCTTGTATTATGAGTGATGGGAAAGTGAGGGACTTAAAAGTGACCAAGTATATTTTTATAACCGGGGGTGTGGTTTCATCCCTGGGCAAAGGAATTACCGCGGCCTCGCTGGGGCGGCTGCTGAAAAGCAGGGGGCAGCGGGTATCCTTACAGAAATTCGACCCCTACATTAATGTTGACCCGGGCACCATGAGCCCCTATCAGCACGGTGAGGTATATGTCACTGAAGACGGTGCGGAAACAGATCTGGATGTTGGACATTACGAACGTTTCGTAGACCAGAATCTCAGCAAATATGCCAATGTTACCACCGGACGGATTTACCAGACAGTTTTGGATAAAGAACGCCGCGGCGACTATCTCGGTCAGACCGTGCAGGTTATCCCTCACATTACCAATGAGATAAAGGACCAAGTGTTAAAATCCGAAAAGATCAGTGCCGTCAAACCGGATGTGGTTATTACCGAAATCGGAGGCACGGTCGGAGACATAGAATCCCTGCCTTTCCTGGAAGCCATTCGCCAGCTTAAATTTGAACTCGGCAAAGACCGGGTCATGTATATTCACGTTACTTTGATCCCCTACATAAGAGCCGCCGGAGAACTTAAAACCAAACCCAGCCAGCATAGCGTAAAAGAGCTGAGAAGCATCGGTATTCAGCCTGATATTTTGGTGTGCCGGACCGAAAAAGATCTGTCCGAGGATATTAAAGCCAAATTGGCCCTGTTTTGCGATGTGGATCGGGAAGCAGTCATACAGCTAAAAGACGCCAGCTCCATTTATGAAGTTCCCCTGATGCTGGCCCAGGAAGGTTTTGACCGGGAAGTGGTAAAACGGCTGGGACTGGAATGCGGCGAGGCCGATTTGGCCGAATGGGAAGAAGTAGTGCGCCGGGTAAGGAACCTGGATAAAAAGGTGACCATTGCCTTGGTGGGCAAATACGTAGAACTGCCGGATGCCTATCTGAGCGTGGTGGAATCGCTGAAACACGCGGGATTCCAATATAACACCGAAGTTGTTATTAAATGGATTGACGCCGAGAATATCGAAAAAAAGGGGCCGGAAGAATTATTGCGGGATGTGGACGGGATATTGGTCCCGGGTGGTTTCGGCGAACGCGGCATCGAGGGCAAAATAGCCACGGCTGGTTATGCCCGTAAGCATAAGATACCTTTCCTGGGAATATGTCTGGGCATGCAATGCGCGGTGATTGAATTTGCCCGCAACATATGCGGTCTGAAGGGAGCCAACAGCTCAGAATTTAATCTGGGTTCTCCCCATCCCATCGTGCATCTGATGTCCGAACAGGAGAAAATTGAAAATAAAGGCGGCACCATGCGCCTGGGCGTATATCCCTGCCATCTGCTGCCCGACACGAAGAGCCTGGCGGCTTACGGCCAGGATTTGATCAATGAAAGACACCGGCATCGTTACGAGATAAACAACGATTACCGGCAGATACTTGAACAAAACGGCATGAAAATCAGCGGTCTGTCCCCGGACGCCAGCCTGGTGGAGATGATCGAGATAACCGATCACCCCTGGTTTGTGGCCTGCCAGTTCCATCCGGAATTAAAGTCCCGGCCTAACCGGCCCCATCCTTTGTTCCTCGGGCTGGTTAAAGCGGCTCTGGATGGGCGGCAAGTTAAATAATTTATTTTAAATCAGGCCTTATAGAACTCATAATAAAAAATGATTCCACTGAAA
>DATMYB010000097.1:0-2500 GCA_035561215.1 Syntrophomonas sp.
CAAATATAATGAATCTGCTTTCTTCCTGTTTCGCATTCCGCGTTTCTCAAACCACCCCTGCGGCATAGGACAGAAGCAATTCCTCCGAAAAGTCCGGCTTCAATACTTCACCGACAATTTTTCCGTTATTCATGACTAAAACCCTGTCGCACAGTCCTATAAGCTCAGGTAAATCCGAAGATATAATTATAACGCCACAGCCGTTCGTGGCGTATTGCCTTATCTTCTCATAGATTTCCTTCCTTGCGCCGACATCTACACCCTTTGTGGGCTCGTCAAAGATAACGACTTCCGGATTTACACCCATCCACATTGAAATTAACGCCTTCTGTTGATTTCCGCCCGATAGGTTCAACACCTTTTGATTGACAGACGGCGTTGCAATTGAAAATAATTCAACTTGTTCTTTTGCATTCCGTATGATTTTTTTCTCGTCGACGATGCCAAATCTTTTTGTGAATTGATCCAGAGACGGAGCAATTACATTATTTTTCAGAGAGTTCCGCAAGTAGAGGCCCAATTTTTTTCTATCTTCTGTCAAATAAACTATTTTGTGTGCGATTGCATCTCTCGGGGATTTGATTTTCAGCTCCCTATCATTCATGATTACTGTGCCTGTTTTTGCATTATCAGAACCAAAAATCGATAAGGCCAATTCGCTTCTGCCGGCCCCAATTAATCCAAAGAAGCCCAGAATCTCTTTCTTTTTTAGATTGAAGTTAATATCTATGTACGTGCTGCCTTTTGTGAAATTCCTTACTTCAAAAAATGGTGTATCGTACGTCTGTCTGGTATCAGAATCACTACCGAATAAGTCCGTTATGTTTCTTCCCACCATCATGGATATTAACTCATTCTCATTGACTTCCTTTACCTGTTTTGTACCGATATATTTTCCGTCTCTCAAAACCGCCACACGGTCGGCAATTTGAAAAATTTCAGATAATTTATGCGATATGTAGATAAATGACATCCCATTTTTCTTTAATTCATTCATGTTCGCGAATAATAACCTGATTTCCGCGTCGGTCAATGAGGTTGTCGGTTCATCCAAAATTAAAACTTTGGGGTTTAATGACGTAGCCTTTAGTATTTCTATCAGCTGTTGCTGGCCCATTGACAAGTACTTGACCAACTCCCGGGGATTATAGTTTAAATTGAACTTACGCAAAAGCTCGCTTGTTTTCTTATATAAATCACTCCACAATATCTTATTGAACTTATTAACAGGCTGTCTGTTAGCGAAAATATTCTCGGCAATTGAGAGACCGCCTACCAACGAAAGTTCCTGGTATACGGTTCCTATCCCTGCATTGATGGCGTCTGAGGATGAATTAAATACTACTTTTTCCCCATTGAGTATCAGTTCACCCTTATCCGGTTTCAATACGCCTGATATGATTTTCATTAACGTAGATTTCCCTGCGCCATTTTCACCTAATAAGGCTAATGTTTCTCCCTTTCCGAGACTGAAGCTGACGTTGTCAACCGCTAATACTCCGGGGAAATGTTTTGTTATATTGTCACCTCTAAGTATTTCATCCATTTGGGGCCTCCATAAAATCAAGGGGGTGTCCGAAGGAACACCCCATGTCAATAATAACATTAGTTCTCCGAAGCGTATGTCTTATCTGCCTCAAGGAAGTATTGCAAATTGGATTTATCAACATAGTTCGGCGGCAGATAAATGATACTTGGTTCAACAATGACTCCTGCTTTTTGATTGTCAGAGGTCAACTCAGGACTATACACGTTTTTGGACATCAAAGTCAGCAAAGCCCAATACATCATTGCGGCATCATTCTGTGCTATCGTACCGGTAATCACGCCTTGTTCGATTTTGGCAAGTTCATCCGCATTTCTGTCCATTCCGATAATCTTAACTTTACCTGCCATATTTGCTTCCTGAACCGCAGTAGCCGCTCCCATAGCAGCAGTTGAATCACATCCTGCAAAGCCGGCAAGATCAGGGAAACGGACTAAAATGTCTTTTGCAGCCTGTGCCGCGGTAACCGCATCCGCCTTTGTATCTCCGACTGCTACAACGCTTATATCGGGATATTCAGCCAATGCTTTCCTATAGCCTGCTTCACGGATATCCCATTGTTCATTACCAGGTATAGAAAGAATAGCAACTTTTCCCTTTTCACCGATCGCTTCCGCCAGTTTTTTACCGCCCAAATACCCGAGATCCTCTCCGGATGATCCGATATAGGCAGTTTCCTTAGAGCCTTTTTGATCTCCAATAATTGAAACTACAGGAACACCTGCATCAACCGCCTTATCGATGGAAGCGTTGAGCGAAGGATCAACGCCGAACAAACAAATGCCTTTTGGTTTTTTTGCGATCGCCTGCTCGATTGTTGCGGCAGTAGCCACTAAATCAAAATCCGCAACTCCCATAACTGATGTTTTAACGCCGAATAATCCTCCCAATTTCTTCCATTCGTACTTATGTGCATTAAAATATTCGATATTGCTTAAGCACAAAATGAAGATA
>DATMYB010000098.1:0-3750 GCA_035561215.1 Syntrophomonas sp.
GATATTGATTTAGCGTTAAAAGGTAAAGATTTGGATATGGATGCATTACTTAAATTAAGTGCAACACTGGATGAACTTGATTTGCCTTATCATTTTGATTTACTTCTCTTTGAGAAGATCGGGAATACTGATTTGCTGGATCATATCTGCAAGGTCGGACAAACCATTTATAAAAGTTGACAGTGGGGACGGACGTCTACCGCATACTGTCCAGCAATAATGGTGTAAGTTGGCCAAAAACCGCCGGATCTGAATTGATGGCTATGAGCGGCGATGCGGACAGCAAGCCTTCCAAGCAGCAGAACAGCGTTTGCCCGCGCAAATAGGGGACGGTTATTGACTTGCGCGAAGCCGAAGCAAGCTTATGAAAAAGAAACTGTCCCCTTTGCTTATTTGACCTAATGATGCGATTACCCTATCTTTATTACGATTCCTGCCCTTTTGGCAGCTTTACAATAAAGGTTGTACCTTGCCCGATTTTACTTCCCACGGCAATTTCTCCTTGGCAAAGCTCTACAATTCGTTTAACGATGGAAAGCCCCAGCCCGTTGCCTCCTGCTGCGTGTGATGTATCGCCCTGATAAAATTTATTAAAAATATGCTTCAAGGTATGATCGTCCATCCCATTGCCTTCATCGCTTATTTTAAACTGGATATCATCAACCGTTTCATCGCACTTGATTGTGATACGGCCATTATCGTTCGAGTATTTAATAGCGTTTTCAATGAGATTGATCCAAAGATGCGAGAGCATCTCGGCATTGCCCAATATTTTTACCGGTTCCAAATCAAGGTTGATCTCCAGGTTTTTCTGACTCCATTGCTTTTCAAGAAGTATGATGCAATTGCGAATTTGTTCGTCCAGTTCATATTCCGTTCGATTGGTGATGAATTGTTGATTTTCAAATTTGGTAAGGAGCAGAACATTGGCCGCCACATTAGCCAGCCGTTCAGATTCGCTGACAATAATAGCAGTGTATTCTTGGCGTTTTTCACTTGAGAGATTATCATTTTGCAGTTGCTTGGCAAATCCTCGAATCGAAACGATCGGCGTCTTGAATTCGTGGGAAAAGTTATTGATAAAGTCATTGCGGAACATTTCAATGCTTCCAAGTTCTTCTGCCATATGATTAAAATTTCTAATTAAATCCGCTATTTCGGAATTCATGTTGATTTCTTCTACCCGCACGCTAAAATCTCCCCTGGATACTGCCTTGGTTGCCTTAATCAGTTGATTCAACGGCTTCAATACTTTTTCACTGGCCACAACCGAAATAGAAGTTCCGATAATACTGCTGACAAACAAGGCAATTAACGGAGAAAGAATTGGTGCAAAGGCAGGAAGCGGGAAAATACCCAAGGCGTACAAAAAGAGAAAACATGCCCCGGTCAATACTCCTGCGAATATCATAATGTAAAATACAAAAAACACCATGGCAATATTTAAAGATCTTACCCTGTTCATGCTTTTATCACCGCCTTGTAGCCAAGTCCCCGCACCGTAACAATGGCAAAATCGGAATTTTCTTTAAAACGGTCCCGCAAACGATTAATATGAACATCTACGGTACGTTCATCCGTATCTGAGTTCATATCCCATATTTCATCCATCAAGCTGCGTCTGGTAAAAATTTTATTTTGATAAGACAATAATTTGAACAGCAGCATGAATTCTTTATGCGGCAATTCCTGAACCAGTCCGTTTTGTGAAACGGTAAGCGTATCATAATCCAAAATCGTTTTCCCGACTGTCAATTTATGCTCATTGACGATTTGGGAACGGCGCAGAAGCGCTGCAATGCGCAGAATCATTTCCTCCTCGTCAACCGGCTTCACCATATAGTCGTCGGTGCCTACCAGAAACCCTTCCTTTTTATCCGCCGGTGTTTCTTTGGCCGTTACCATTAAAATGGGCAGGTTGCAGTTGCCTTGGCGCAGCGTTTCGGTTAATTCATAGCCATCCATGCGCGGCATCATCAGATCAAGCATGATCAAATCCACATGATGGTTGTCCATTTTATCAAGTGCGTCTATTCCGTCTTGAGCAAGAATAACCTCGTAGCCGTTTTGCAGCAATACCGCTTCCATTAACTTCCTGGTATTGTTGTCATCTTCCACTACCAGAATGCAAAACATCGCATGCCACCCTCATATTCTATTTTATCAATCTAGTACGCTGTCAACCCTAATTCCACAATTCCTTGTCGGTTAAATTTCTGCATGGCTGCGTTGTCGTCAATCGCAATACGTCCAGTATTGCTCAATTCTCCGCCTTGCCTTGCAGAAATTTCCCTCGACAAATAATATGCGGACTTAGGGTTGACAGAGTACTAGGTTCACTTTTGTTCCTATGACACTCTGCCTGAGAAGGCGGTTTGCTATATTTTATGGAAATTGTCGAAAATAGCAGCCCGAAGGTGGGTGAAACCTGTGCCAGGGAGGTCAGGCTCCACCCGCCTGTGTCAGTCAAAATAATTTATTTGCATGGCCCCGCGCACTTCCCGCATGGTCTCCTGAGCGGTTCGTTGCGCTTTTTTGCTGCCTTCCTGCAATATTTCCTTAATCAGCTCCGGATGGTTTTCATATTTTATACGGCGTTCCCGCATGGGATCAAGCAAGGTATTGATACAGCCGGCCAATTTCTTTTTACATTGTACGCAGCCGATTTTTCCGTTGCGGCAATCGTATTCGATTTCATTGATTTCCGGTTGGTTAAATACCTTATGATAGCCGTAAACGGTGCATATTTCCGGATGGCCCAAATCAGTTTTGCGTATGCGGGCAGGATCGGTGACGGCATCCTTGACTTTGCTTTCCACTTCGGCGGGGCTGTCGCACAGATAAATGGCGTTATTCAAACTTTTGCTCATTTTCGCCTTGCCATCCAGTCCCATCAGGCGAGGCACTTCGCCGATCAGGGCCTCAGGCTCCACCAGCACCGGTTGGTACAAATCGTTAAAACGGCGCACAATCTTGCGAGTTAGTTCTATATGAGGGATCTGGTCGTCTCCCACCGGAACCAGGTGGGCTTTGAAGATGCTGATATCAGCCGCCTGGCTGACCGGATAGCCTAAAAATCCATAGGTCATATCGCTGAAGCCGTGTTGCTGCGCTTCGGTTTTGACGGTAGGGTTGTGGCGCAGCACGTTGACGGAAGTAAACATGGAATAGTACATGGTTAATTCATGGATTTCGGGGATCTTGCTCTGAATAAAAATGGTGGATACTTCCGGATCAAGTCCGGCGGCCAGATAGTCTTCCGTAATTTGAAAGGTATCCCGGCTGAGATTTTCCGGATTTTCAAAGTTGGTGGTCAGCGCCTGCACATCGGCGATGATTATATAACTCTCATACTCCTCCTGCAATTTTACCCGGTTGGCCAGACTGCCCACATAGTGTCCCAGGTGCAGTTTGCCGGTAGGGCGGTCGCCGGTCAGAATTCTTTTTTTCATAAATAAATGCATCCTTTCCGTTTGCAATGATAGAACCCTTCATCCCTTAAGGAATGGCCATAAATCCGCACTGCCACCCTTATGGACGAAAGGTCCGCTTGCCGGGAATAATTCCCTTTTCGATAACGGGGAAAGCTGTCAATCAAAAACTCCGAAGACTATCAACATAACGGCAGCAACCGGTTTTCACCGTCCCCGGTTCTCATTTAAGCTTAGCATAAAAAGTAACATCAAAAAAAATAATTTTCAAGTATGATACCACTGCAAAAATTTATAATTCGTTAGTTGAATGTATAAA
>DATMYB010000099.1:0-10428 GCA_035561215.1 Syntrophomonas sp.
GAAACTGAATTGACTGGAGATTATTGTATGCTAAAACCGATATCATTTTTGCAATATACAACATCAGAATTAACCGCAACGGGCTGGTTGCGCAAACAGCTTGAAATTCAGGCCAATGGACTTGGCGGCAATCTGGATAAAATCTGGCCGGATGTCCGTGACAGCAAATGGATTGGCGGAAATAGAGAGGGGTGGGAGAGGTTTCCTTATTGGCTGGATGGTTTTATTCCGCTGGCCTGGCTTTTAAATGACGAACCTATGAAAGCACGTGTCAATCAATACATAGATAGCATTCTGCAGGGACAAAACGAAGACGGCTGGCTGTGTCCGAGTACAGATGATCCGGGCCAATACGATATGTGGGCTTTTTTCCTGATGTGCAAAGTTCTTGTTGTTTACCATGACTGTACGGGAGACGAGCGGATTGAAGGCGTAATATACCGCGGCATGAAGCATCTGAATCGGCATATCGAACGTCACACATTATTTAAATGGGCTGCCATGCGGTGGTATGAGTGTCTGATTCCGTTATTCTGGCTGTATGAACGCCGGCCGGAGAGCTGGATGGAGGATCTTGCGTACAAATTATATGCACAAGGCGTTGATTTTGAAAAAATATTTACCTATTGGCGGTTTGAAAAACCGTACGAACGAGATCGCTGGAGTCATATGACCCACGTGGTGAACATTGCTATGAGTCTGAAATCCAAAGCGCTGATTTCCAGATTGACCGGAGAAGATCCAAATGCATTTGCGAAAAAAGCGATAGAAATTCTGTTAAAGGATCATGGCATGGCAGTCGGACACTTTACCGGAGACGAATGCCTTGCCGGCAAATCCCCCTTACAGGGTACGGAGTTATGTTCCATCGTAGAGGCGATGTATTCGTATGAGTGGATTTTCATGCTGACCGGAGACAGCGCGTGGGCAGAACGCCTGGAAAATGCCGCGTACAACGCTCTGCCCGCCACGATCAGCCCGGATATGTGGACGCATCAGTATGATCAGATGACAAATCAGATAGAATGCAGCAGGTTCACAGAGGAGACCCGTCCATTTTTAAACAATTGCGGAGAATCCCATTTATTCGGGTTAGAACCGGAGTACGGCTGCTGTACCGCCAACTTCGGACAGGGATGGCCTAAATTTGCACTTTCCACATTTATGCGGGCATCGGACGGAATCGCAGTCGGCGTAATTGCTCCGTCCATCCTGCGTACAACTTACAATAACGCTGCCGTTGTTGTCGAAAACATTACAGATTATCCGTTCAAGGATGGATATTCTATTCGGGTGACTACGGACCGCCCTGTCGTATTTACATTATACTTGCGCATCCCGTCCTATGCAAAATCTGTTACTGTGGACGGAACAGAGATCAAAATCCCGGAGGATGGCTGGTTTCGGATAAATAAAAATTGGCAGGGCGAACAAACAATATGCATAGCTTTTGAATTTTTACCAATTCTGAGCAGTTGGAACGAAGGACTTTACTGTTTGCGCAGAGGCCCGCTGTTGTACGCGCTTCCCATAGAAGAGCGTTGGGAGCGAAGAGAATATACAAAGAATGGAGTTGAACGAAAGTTTCCGTATTGCGATTATGAAATAGTTCCAATGTCCAAATGGAACTACGGATTTGCAGGAAACAAATTTCGATTTGAGACTTATACCGTCGACGATGTTCCGTTTAACCCAAATACGCCGCCCGTTGGATTGTTTGCGGATTTGGCTGAAATTGAGTGGCCCTATGAACATGGTCATTGCGCAGCGGTTCCTTCGGGAAGCACAGCGATCTCATCCGTGCACGCAAAGCGGTTGATCCCTTATGGCTGTACAAATCTGCGCATGACAGAGATGCCGCTGATTCAGACGGATACCGGGGTGGAGAATGGGAAGGAGGCAGGTAAGTGAAACAAAAACCAATTCTCGCCATTTTGTTGGGAGACGCGGCGGGAATCGCTCCGGAACTGGTTGCGAAACTGTTGGCCAGGCGATACTTTCAGCAACACTGCCGGCCGGTGCTGATTGGAGACCGTCGGGTACTGGAACTGGGATTTCATCAGGCAAAACAAATCTCACCGTACTACTGCGTCAAGAGCGTAGAAGAAATTGACTGGGCCCAGAATAGCGCAGCGCTGTTGGATACCGCAGATCTGGACCCGGCAGATATCCAGTTGCGCAAAGTTAACGCGAAATGCGGCGCGGCTTGTATCTCAATGATCCGGCGAGCGGTTGAACTATTTCAGCATGGCAAGATTCACGGTATATGCTATGCGCCTTTTAATAAAGCCGCCATGCATCTTGGAGGCAATGGCGAAGGCAGCGAACTGGAACTGATTGTCCGGCTTTTAGGCCATCAGGGTCCCTATGGGGAAATCAACATGCTGGATAATGTGTGGACCACACGGGTGACAAGTCATATTCCGGTCGAACAGATATGCGGCAAGCTGAACAAGGAGAGTATTCTTGATTCCATTAAACTGGCGCAAAAAACGCTGTTCATGGCGGGTATCGAGGCTCCGCGGATTGCCGTTTGCGCGCTGAATCCTCATGGTGGAGAAGGGGGACTGTTTGGGAGCCAGGAGCAGGAGATGATTGAACCTGCGGTGTACGCAGCCAGGGAAGCAGGGTTAAATGTTTCCGGCCCGTTTCCGGCAGACACAGTGTTTCACAGAGCGTTTGGCGGGGAGTTTGACGGTGTAGTCACGATGTACCATGATCAGGGCCAGATCGCAATGAAAATACGTGGTTTTGAACGGGGAATAACCATCTGCGGTGGATTGGATTTACCGATTGCCACTTGCGGTCATGGCACTGCCTATGACATTGCGGGTGAAGGAATTGCAGGAACGGGTTCGTTTGAAAATGCAATCGCGATGGCTGCCCAAATGGCACGCCGCCTTCAGCGAGTATCCATAGATTGATCTTATATAGGGAGGAATAGGATATGGGAAAGATCAAAAGTAATACCGTTATTGCTTTGTGTACTGTCATACTGTCTCTGATCTGGCTTTATCTTGGCATCTTTCAATATGGGCTTTGGGATGTTCGGCACGGTCCGATGACAGGACTGTTTCCAACCGTAATTGCATCGGTACTGCTTGTTGTTGGTATCATTGTGGTTATTCGAAGTCTGAAAGAGAAAAAAACTGTTTATGGGCGTGCCGCATTCGAGATGATGATTTCTTTTGTATTGCTTCTGGTTGCGTCATTGACAATTGGAATGCTTCTATCGCTGCTAATATACTTTGTACTGTGGCAGATTCTGATTGAAAAGACCTCAATACGCACGAAAATATTATCTACTGCCGTTGTCAGTGCGATTGTACTGGGTGTATTTGTGTTTTGGCTGAAGGTTCCTTTTGAAAATGGGATTTTATTCGACCTGATTATGTATTAGGAGTGTATGCGTATGGATATTTTTCAAAATTTATTTATGGGCTTTTCCGTAGCGACAACTACCGAGAATCTTCTGATGGCAACGCTCGGCGCAGTACTTGGATTTTTTGTCGGAGCCATGCCGGGGATCGGTTCCCTGGCCGGCGTTGCTTTACTGCTGCCAATCACGTTCAAGTTTAATCCGGTTACGGCAATTATCATGCTGGGCGCACTTTATTACTCCAATATGTTTGGCGGTTCATACAGTTCTATCCTGATTAACGTTCCGGGGGACTCGCCTGCCATGATGGCGGCATTGGACGGTTATCCGCTGGCGCGAAAAGGAAAGGCCATAAAAGCACTGATGACCTCCAATATTTCCGGCTTTTTCGGCGGTTTCATCGGAATGACCATTTTGGTCTTTTTGGGACCTGCCCTTGCCACTCTGGGATTAAAGTTCGGCCCCGCAGAAATGGCGGCATTAATGTTGGTAGCAATGACCTCCGTCAGCTGGTTGGTGGGGGAGAACCCTTTGAAAGGGATCGCCGCCGCTTGCATCGGCATTTTGCTTGGCACCATGGGTGTAGATAGTATAACGGGCAGTGTTCGTTATAATTTCGGCAGTATGTATCTGATGGGAGGCATCAGCTTTATTCCTCTGGTGATGGGGTTTTTTGGAATATCCCAGGTATTTGAACTGGCAGAGACGCGGAATGAAAAACCGCCGCAGGCAATTGAAGGAAAGATGAAACTTCGGGATGGACTTCTCACACGGCATGAGTTTGGCAGAATTATCAAACCGATCCTGCGCTCCGGCTTTCTGGGAGCATTCGTCGGCTTTTTACCCGGTGCGGGGGCAACCAGCGCCACATTTCTTGGCTATGCAATGCAAAAGAAATTTAAAAGTGAAGAGGAGCTGGGAACGGGAGCCATTGAGGGTATCGCCGCATGCGAAACAGCCGATAATGCCGCCGCCGCAGGAGCATTTGGTCCGTTGTTGGCATTGGGTATTCCGGGAAGCGGGACAACTGCCGTTCTGCTGGGGGGCTTAATCATGTGGGGTTTGAATCCGGGCCCGATGCTGTTTACCTCTGAACCGGAATTTGCCTGGGGATTAATTGCTTCGCTGTTTATTTCCAACTGGATCGCATTGTTTATCGCCTTACTCTGTATTCCGATGATGTCGAAGGTAGTCCGGTTACCCGTAGGGGTGCTGATTCCGGCTATTGTCACAATCTGCTGCGCAGGCTCCTATGCCACCACCAGTTCTTTGTACGGTGTAGTGATTATGTTGATCGGCGGAGTTTTAGGATATTTATTAATAAAGAACGACTATCCCGTGGCTCCGTTACTGCTGGCGTTTGTATTGTCGACAAGTCTTGAAATCAACGTTCGCCGCGCTCTGGTGATTTCCGGAGGCAGTATTTCATGTTTCTTTACCCGCCCAATCTCTTTGGTTCTGATGCTGGTCTTTTTTGCCCTTGTACTTACTCCGGCGGTACGTGGAATTCTTTCAAAGATACGGGCCAGGAATAGGTAAGATTATAATGGCATGGATATCCATGTCTGTAATAACAAAAAAAGAAGAGAGGTTATGTGAAATGAAAAAGAAACTTTGGTTGATCATTACCGTTGTTGTTGCGCTAAGCTTCAGCGCCTGTTCCGCAGGCGGATCTCAATCTCCGGCAGAGAGTCCGGATACGTCCGGCTCCGATTCATCGAGCACACCTGAGTTTACCCTTTCAAGACCTGTAGAGTTTATGGTTAGTTCTAAAGCAGGTGGAAACAGTGATCTGTTCTCTCGTACAATCGCAGATATTATCACTCAAAATGGGTGGGCGAACGAGCCTGTTGTCGTACAGAACAACGAAGACGGCAACGGGCAGGTCTCACGACGCCATGTGGCCGATAGTAAAACCCCCAATGAATCCCTGCTCTGTCTCAGCAGCGGTGACTTGACAGTGATGGTAACCCTGGAAGGAAATCTGTCGATTGGTGATTTTCGTCCCATTGCCATATTGGGCGCCGACAAGCAATTGATCTTGTCAAATAAGAACGGAACATATAAAACAATGCAGGAAGCCATTGATGCGGCAAAAAATGGACAACAAATCACGATCGGGGGAACACCTGGCGACGAGTTGAATGTTTTGAATATGATGCTGGCAGAAACAGGTCTCGAAGACAGGTTTGATTTTGTATCGTTCGGGTCTTCAGCTGAAACTGTTACTGCATTGTTGGGCGGGCATATTGACCTTGGTTTGGGTAAACCGGGAGCTGCAAAGGAATATGTGATTTCCGGCGACCTTATTCCTGTACTTGCGTTCAGCACGACTCGTTTTCCGGAACCGTTTGATACTGCCCCGACTTTATCTGAGCTGGGGTACAACGATGTGGAGCTGCCGTTGTATCGCGGCGTTGTAGGCCCAAAGAATATGTCCGACGAAGCTTTGGCTTATTGGGATCATGTTATGGGACAGGTTGCGCAGAGTCCGGAGTGGAAAGAATATCTGGCTAAAAGCTTGCTGATAGGCGATTACAAAAATGCGGCTGAAACAAAAGAAATATATGAGCAGGTAGCACAAAAAGCTGTGGAAGGAAAATAATCGGTATATTTCGGGAGAGGCCGGTTTCCGGCCTCTCTTCTTTCATAGCCGTTTAAGGGAGGCCAATATTTGGTCCGACTTAGAACAATGGAAGAATGAACTGGAGGCGAGGGAATGAATAACAAATCATATTTTCATAGAGTTCAGGAGCAAACGCAAACACGTTTTTGGATAAACAACGTAACCCGGGAAGAAGCGAAGCTTGCCATTGAAGCCGGCGCCGTAGGATGTACGCAAAATCCATCATACACATGGAAAATGTTAAATAGCCCCGATGAAAAGGCGTATGCGTTCGAAATTCTGGATGAAATATTAAAAACCGAGAGCGACGACAACCGGGCGCTTATTAAACTGCAAAAAACTCTGGTGGAAAACATCGCTGAAATTTTTAAACCAATCTACGACAAAACCAAAGGAAGGTATGGCTATGTAAGCATTCAGGGGGACCCTTTTCATGAGGACGCAGAAACGATAATTGACTGCGCACGGCTAAACTGTGCCAATCTGCCTAATATGATGGCAAAGATTCCCGCTGTTGAAGGCGGCTTGGAGGCCATCGCAATTTTGGCTAAAGAGCATGTGCCCATCAATGCAACCGAGGTTATGGCGGTAAAGCAAGCCATTGATGTGTGTGAGGTATACCAAAAAGCCATTCAGGACGTTGAAGACCCTGCTATTATCTATTTCTCTTACATTGCGGGTATTTTTGACGAATATCTCAGCAACGTTGTGAAAGAGAAAGACATCGATATTCGCCCGGATGTTCTGTGGCAGGCAGGCATCACTGTTGCCAGGAAGATTCATGAGATTGTCGGCGAAAGAAATTATCCCGTGGGTTTCATCAGCGGCGGGGCAAGGAGTCTGCATCACTTCACAGAGATGGTAGGCGCGAATGCGAGCGTGACGATCAACTGGGTCGGCACAGCTCAAGAGCTTATCAAACAGGACCCCGTAGTTCTTCAGCGGTTCTTACAACCGACTCCGTATTCCGTGCTGGATGAGTTGAATGAAAAACTGCCGGATTTCAGAAAGGCATATGAACTGAACGGCATCACGGTGGACGAGTATGATGACTTCGGTCCCGTTAAACTGTTCAGATCGATGTTCGAATCAGCATGGGAAAATTCGCTTAAGCTGATTGCCGAAAGGCGTCAAAAAGTTTAAGGCATACCGTTTTCAGTATGCTTAGTGAATACTAAGACAATTAAGTGAGACAAACCATGGCAGAACTAAGATACAATCCATTTAAAAATGATTGGGTCATGGTGGCGTCAGCCCGACAGGACCGGCCACATATGCCCCAAAATTGGTGCCCATTTTGCTTGGGGTCGGGCAGAGTGCCGGATGATTACGAAGTACTAAAATACGATAATGATTTTCCGGCGCTGTCACCGAATCCGCCGGTACCTGATGATGTTGCCACGGACTTTTTTAAAGTCAGGGAAGCTTACGGAAAATGCGAAGTCATTTTGTATTCGCCGGAGCACACCACAACTTTGCCGCAGCTGAGTGTGCAGCACGTTAAAAAGCTAGTGGATCACTGGGCTGAAAGGTTCACAGAGTTGTCAAAAGATAATAAAGCAAAGTATGTCATGATTTTCGAAAATCGCGGCGAGGTTGTCGGCGTGACCATGCCGCACCCGCACGGACAGATATATAAATTTCCGTTTGTACCGAAAAAGATCGAACTAAAACTTAATTGCGCGAAGCAGCACATGCAGAAAACAGACCGCTGTTTGTTCTGCGATTGGTTAAAAGCTGAGCAGGAATTTTCAAAGCGCGTAATCTTTGAAAACGAGTATTTTACCGTGATCATTCCGTTTTTTTCTGAATTTGCTTTCGGTACGCAGATCATATCAAAAAAGCATATTCAGTATATGAACGAATTTAACGAGGCGGAAAAGCTCGCTTTGGCAGAAACAATCCGAAATACGGCAGGAATGTATGACAGCCTGTTTCGTATGCCTTTCCCATACATGATGTGTATGTATAACGCACCGGTCAATATGGGAGATATGGAAAGTTTCCACTTTCACATTGAGTTCTTTACGCCAATGCGAGCAAAAGACAAACAGCAGTTTTTGGCGTCGAGCGAAACAGGTGCGTGGGCGCATTGCAATCCTACTGCGCCCGAGGAAAAGGCGGAGGAACTAAAGATTGCATACCAAAATTATATTGTAAAGGATACTTTATGACATATCATGAGCTGGTGGATCAATTTATAAAGATATATGGCGGCAGCAAAGATGGTATCCGCTTATTTGAAGCACCTGGACGTATTAATCTGATTGGCGAACATATAGACTACAATGGAGGGCACGTTTTCCCGGCAGCCTTGGATATGATCAACGTGGTGGTTGCGAGGCCAAACAGGACACAGACACTCAACCTTGCGGCGACGGATCTGCCCGACAGGGTGGGCGCAGACTTAAATACACTGGAATCATACAGGAACCTACGCTGGGGCAGCTACCAGTACGGCGTTGCATATATGTTGCAGCAGTCGGGATATAAGGTGGCAGGCTGCGACCTGCTCTATCATAGTACGCTACCGTTCGGCGCGGGACTTTCGTCTTCCGCCTCGATCGAGGTGGCAACAGCGATCGCATTAACGAAGCTGGGTGGAAGAGAAGATCTTGATAGGAAAGAAATTGCGCTGTTGTGTCAGAGAGCTGAAAATGATTACGTAGGGATGAATTGCGGCATCATGGACCAATTTACAGTCGCGATGGCCAGGAAGGGCTATGCAATATTCTTGGACTGCAGTACGCTGGAGTACCGGTATGTGCCGCTAGAGCTGGATAATTACACAATCGTGATTACAAATACAAATGCGCCGCACAAGCTGACGGAATCGCAGTATAACCAAAGACGCTCTGAGTGTGAGCAAGCGCTTAAGATCATTAACGGTAATGGAGGGAATTATCCGTATCTTTGTAGTATTAAAATAGAAGAGCTTGAAAGTTTCAAGCGCTTTTTCAGTAAACAAGAACAAGTACTTTACCAGCGCGCAAGGCATTGTGTAACCGAAGAAGCGAGAACGGTTGCTTCGCTGGTTGCGCTTGAGAAGGGCGATATCACAGCGTTCGGGGAACTGCTCAACGAAGCCAATATTTCAATGCGGGTCGACTATGAAGCGACGGGCAGGGAGCTTGACATTGTATTTGATATCGCACAGCAGATTGACGGTGTGATAGGGTCGAGAGTAACAGGTGGCGGTTTCGGCGGCTGCAGCATCAGCATTGTGGAGAAGACGAAGGTGGAAGAATTTATGCGGATCATGGCGGAAGTGTATACCCGGCGGATCGGGTATGCGCCTGCGTTCTATCAGTCAAATGCCGGGGATGGCGCAAAGGAGGTTATAGCATGGCAATAATGGTCACGGGAGGTGCGGGATATATTGGGAGCCATACGGTGGCTACGCTGCTGGGAAAGGGCAAAGAAGTCGTTGTGGTAGACAACCTTATCAAGGGCCACAAGGAAGCAGTGCTTGGAGGAAGGCTCTGTATCGGAGATATTCGGGATGCCGCGTTTATGGACGAAGTGTTTGAGCGGAACGAGATCGAGGCAGTGATCCATTTTGCCGCGGATATCGAGGTTGCACTTAGCATGAAGGAGCCGCTCACTTTTTACCGCAACAACGTGTACACCGTGATCTGCATGCTGGAAAGCATGAGGAAGCACGGCGTGAAACACATTGTGTTTTCCTCGACCGCAGCAGTGTACGGCTTCCCCAAAGTGGCGCCGATCCCGGAGGACAGCGAGAAGATTCCAATCAACCCATACGGTGAAACCAAGCTGGTGGTGGAAGAGATGCTTCGGTGGTGCGGCGAAGCTTATGGAATCAAATCGGTAGCGCTGCGATACTTTAACGCGGCGGGCGCGCATCCCTCGGGGAAAATCGGAGAGGATCACAACCCTGAGTCGCATCTGGTACCCGTTGTGCTGCAGGCGGCGTTGTGGGAACGGGAAAGTGTCAGTGTGTTTGGTAGCGATTACGATACGCCGGATGGCACTTGTGTACGCGATTATGTGCATGTGACGGACCTGGCGGAGGCGCATATATTAGCGCTTGAATACTTAAAGCACGGCGGAGATTCGGACAGTTTCAACCTTGGCAACGGGAATGGGTTTTCGGTGATGGAAATTATCCGCAAGGCGCGGGAAGTGACCGGTAGGGAGATCAGGGCAGTGGTATCGGAGCGGCGCGCAGGCGACCCAACAAGGCTTGTCGCCGATTCAAGCAAGGCGAGAAGCGTTTTGGGATGGCAACCGCAAAACGAGGATCTTGGAAAGATCATAGAATCGGCTTGGGTTTGGCACAAAAACCATTTGGGAGGATATTGACACTCACAAGGAGAAGCGGTGTCCGTACGCTGCTTCATTGAATTTATAATGATTTCAGGGTTTTTTCGACCGAATTGAAAATGTTCTGTTTTAAAAT
>DATMYB010000100.1:0-2532 GCA_035561215.1 Syntrophomonas sp.
GATATAGATAACATAATATGGTAGTTTTCGTTTATGTGAGACATTAGGAACAATGTGAAAGCGGCTATCCGTCACCATTAAGGGGGGCCAGGGTTGAAAGACAGGAGCATATTGAACTGCATGAATATGAAAACATATCTACCTGCTATTCTTGGTCTGATTATCTTTTTTATAGCTGCTTGTTCAGCAAATCCAGCATGGGCAGATAACAAGATGGCCGGTGAGCAGACGCATGGGGTTATTACTGACGCACAAAAGATAGATGCTGAGAAAATCGACGAGATTCGCATCAGTATGTATTATCAGAGCCGCAACGTGAGTGGTTATGTCGTATATCCCACGGAAAATTCGGAGGGAATAAAAGGTATTGTGAAAATCCTGAACAGCGCGGCGCCCACCGGTAAGAAAAGTGTAACCGACGTTCCCCCTTATGACCGGTTTATCAAAGTGGAGATTTTGCCGGACAAAACGGTGTACCTGTATCAGGAAGATGGGAAATACTATGCCGAAATTCCTTGCGTCAGCATCGGGGAACTGACGAAAGAAGCATACGAAAATATATTGGAGAATTTCGGCCCTATCCGTTCTTTCCCGGAGGATACGGATAAAACGCAGTTTTTGGCGGCCATACAGGATATACTGGAACAATATCGCTCCGGGAATCCCCCGGAGAATCAAATGGAACTCAAATTTCATGCCGCGCCGGAAGACATTTCACTGCCTTATGTAAATTCTGTGGATGACTTCGAGCTGAGGGACGGCGACGGTACTGAATATCTGTACCGTGTCGTTATTCACTATGGTGAAAAGAATGCTTATTTCATCAACATGGGATTAATCCAGTGGGAAAACCGCTGGACTGTGGCCGGCGTATCCTTTGACGGGCCTGATACCGGCATCGACGTGACCACGCTCGATAATGTGATGGAAGCGGAGAATGTACCGGAAGAGCAAAGGGGCTCATATACGCTGGGCATCAACAGGCAGGAGTTTTGGGAGTTGCTTCTCAAGATGCATACGTCAGCGGGTTCTGAGCGTATCATTGCCTTCTCGCGTTTGTATGAGCTCATATCTCAGGTGTCCGATGGGCAGGTGCGTTTTATCGACTATCCAAGTGGTGTTGATTTTATTCAAGGCGTTCCAAGGCAGAGTGGCAGCGTCCAAATTACCGATGAAATGCGCGAAAAATTTAATCTGTTCGCAAGGGATTACCGGTTGGTCTATCTGCCTGATATGGACGGCTACGAGTCGTTTTTTGATACTACCCGTTATGCCGACTCCTACGGCTATCCGAACTTTGCCGATGCGGTCTTTTATGTGCTGCAATATTGGGGCTGTCCGGAAAAGGTGAGCGCCGGAGATATGCAGGATGCCATAAAAAATTTATTTGCCGCCAAGGATCATTACGACGCTATGCCTCATCAGGCGTACAGGAAATTCGCAGAATATCAGAATGGATATTATTCTCCGTGGCCGGAAAGCGGGCTTGACCACAACAGGATTTTCTACCTGCTTGAAAGCATGGATATCGATCACGACAACGATCAGGCGATTCGTATCACCGTGCGCGCCAAAAGCTATTATTTTAACGATACGAGCGTATATGAAGCGGGAGATAATGAAAAATGGCTGGAGAAAAAGGCAAAGGAGTTGGGGAAGGACGAACTGCAAACTGCCACCACGCTAACCGTTCGGGGAGAGATCGGGGAGTTAAAAAGCGGCACTGAATATGAAACCGTCATCCTTATTAATCCCAGTGGACCGCGCGGCTTAAACCCTCAATTTGTTTCCCATCATAGTCGAGAAATATAGCCGTACGTTAAAAGAATCTTTCAACCCCGAAACACTGTTGCTATTCAGGGAGCTCGCAGATTAATTCTGGGAAATCACTGCCGAAAGAAATGAGGTATTCTAGTGAAAAAGCTTTTGTCCTTTATAGTGGGTATATTTATACTTCTATCGCTCTCAACCGTGTGCTACGCGGGTTCTATACCAGAAGACTTGCTCTATGACGACTCTGCCCAGGTATACTTCGGCGAGGTGAAAAACGTTGACGGTGATAACATTAGTGTAATTCAACGAAAAAATATCAAGGGGGACTTTACACAAGACAGGGAGCTTACCTATAAGGGATTTACATTTACTAATTCTCCGGAAATCGGCGCAACATACCTTTGCGGGTATTTTGATGAAAACAACCCCCTTTATGTGTGGGATGTAACAAGTCTGGATACACAGACTTTAACAATCAAAAATACCGATGACTTGTCAAAGAGAATGCAGGAATATTTAAATGATGGCAAGTTTGATGAAAAAGAGAAAGAAAGACTGGAAAGTTCGGATGCAAAAGACGATGTAGCATTATCTGCCAATGAGCCCGCAACGACAATAATTGATGAAAACAAAGACCAGACGCATAATGATAGCGACACGGGAAACAGTTACTGGATAATCCTGATTTTATGTGCAGCCCTTCTGATAGGAATAATATTTTTTTTGAGGACTAAAAGAAAGAAATAAACAATCGTAGTA
>DATMYB010000101.1:0-9825 GCA_035561215.1 Syntrophomonas sp.
CTTTTCAACATGGGTGATGACGATTGCAAAAAATTGTTATCTTGACCATTTGCGGCGAAACAGGCAAGAGCTTCTGAGCCTGGAGGAACAGGACGAGTCATCTCAATTCAGCGTACAAGAAATGGTGCTTAACCATTTGCAGGTAGACGAAATGCTGAAAGCTCTGGAAAGCCTGACACCCGAACAGGCTGCTGCCATCAGGCTGAAATATCTGGAGCAGCAAACGCTTCAGGAAATCGCCCGTCGGTTTTCCTGCGAACCGAAAACAGTAAAAAGCCGTATCCACAATGGCATGGTAAGGCTAAGAAAAATGCTGAAAGGAGATATCCATCATGGATAAAAACATAAATGGTCTGCTTTGCAAGCTGGACGATGAAATTGACAGAAAGTGTTTTGAAATCAAACAAAGGAATAGGAACAGAATGCTGCAATCAGCATTTATCAGCACCTGTGCCTTGTTCATCATCATACCTGCCGTGCTTGTTTTTACGGGGATCAGCCTTTGGACATTCTGTATTCCGGCAATACTTTTCCTCACGATATGTTTTTGCTTTTTATCACCGCTGGTGTTCAATAATAAATTGGGAGGGCTGGAATTATGAATCGTTTTGATGCTTTTGTCGGCAAATTCAATTTTAAGAAGGCAATCGTCATATATCTGATTGTTTCGCTTCTCGCCGGGAGCCTGTCGGCCGGATTTCTAGCCTATACGTTTCGTGATAAGCTTACTTTCATGTATGAGTATCACAGAATCGGTGAGAAAGTAGAAGATAACAAGAGTGGGCTTGAAAACCTGAAGCCTGAGTTAACCAGCCTGGCAAATACATCATCGGATATGGTTGATATTCTTATCTTAAACGGACAAAACCAGATCCTGTTCAGCGCAAAGAACTCGGATTTATCCCGGAGTGGGGTTCTGGAACTCACGGCAAATGCCGGTGAAAGAAGCCGTTTTCTCACTGACCGGGAAAACACGGAGGTTTATTTCCGGCTGATGAAGGACGACAAACTTACATTGTCGATGTCTATGCTTGGGATTGAAAGCGAAGTGGAACAGGAATACGAGGACCACTACTTCTATGAAAACAGCTTTGACACCCGAAAAGTGTATTTGCTTTCTTATATCACTGATAGATCAAGCGGAGAGAAAGTTTATTTTATCAGTGACATCCGGCCTGTTGCGGGCGGCAAATTCTACATAAAAGCTGTGGCCGCTATCGCAGTGTTGTTTTTCATGCTCTATTGGGTTTTGCTCGCTCTTTGGGTTTATGCACAGGCGCTTAAATCAAAGCTGAACCCGGCTATGTGGGGGATTATCACTTTGTTTACGAATTTGGCCGGATTGTTTGTTTTCTTCATTTACAGGCAAGGACATCAAACCTGTTATAAATGCGGCGCTCTGCAAAATAAATCGAATGTATATTGTACTTTCTGCGGTGCGAAGCTCGGTTCTGTTTGCAAAGAATGCAATATGGCCGTAAACGAAAAAGACAGCTATTGCAGAAACTGCGGAAGTGCATTGAACGGAGAGCAGGAACAGGATGAATAGACGAAAAATTTTGTTTGTGATGCCGGCCATATGTGTTCAAGCAGCAATTGTTATCCGTTTCGTCGGTGGTAATATCTTCCGCCTTATCTTTGCAAGAGAGGGATTAGCAAATGCAGGAATGGATTATTAACTTTATGAATCAGTTTGGATACTTCGGTATTGCGCTGCTTATTGCAATTGAAAATATATTTCCTCCCATTCCGTCCGAGCTGATTTTGACTTTCGGCGGCTTTATGACCACATACACCAGTATGAATATCTGGCTGGTGGCATTGTTTGCTACCATTGGTTCAGTGGCCGGCGCAATTGTTCTATATGGTGTTGGGCGACTGGTGCCGGTGGAAAAATTGGAATGGATCATCGGTAAATGGGGACGTGTTCTTGGATTAAAGAAGGAAGATGTAAAACGAGCGAAAAGCTGGTTTATCCGACGAGGCACTTCGACCATCTTTTTCTGCCGTTTTATTCCTCTTGTCCGGAGCCTTATCTCCATCCCCGCGGGACTTGCGCATATGCGCAGGGGTAAATTTCTTTTATATACAACTTTCGGCACCGCTATCTGGAATGTGGTCTTAGTATGGCTTGGTGCCTTTGCAGGAGCCGGATGGGAACGCATCATCCAATATGCGGATACTTATTCATACGTCGCACTTGCTATTATGACTATTATCGGAATTGGATCTATCATTTGGATTAGAAAGAAAAGAAAAGTCAGCCAAAATGAGTAGAAACTGCTCTTTCATCTGTACGACGACTGAGGGATCGCGATTTACATACCGGAGGGAGCAATAATCAAAAGCCCGGATTCAAAGGAAACAGAGTATTTATCAGTAGCTTATTCCTAATGCTTTTAATGCTTCCCCCAAAAGAATCAATACGCTGGGAACCTCGATCCTGATTTCCCGCAGCACCGCCAGCGTCAGCGCCGGGATAAAGAACAGAAGAAACGTGAGAGCGCCGCGCCAGGAGCGCTTCCGGATTATCGGAACAAGATCAATCAGCGCTATAAGTGCAAATCCGGCCAATATCAGCCCCATATGCTACACCTCCTTCTGTGCCCGGGGCAGCTTTCGCAGCCTGGCGATGATAAAGGTCAAAATCGGTATCAGAATTTCAAATGGCGTCCAAAGTATAGGGATGATTTCCTGAGCGGAGGAGGCATGCTCCACGGGACATGGGTACAGCGTGAGCCCGTAGGCGATCATCAGTGCGCCGACGGCCAGTACGAGATGCCGGTATGCCTTGACCTTAAATAACTGCGCGACGGCAAGCACCGACACATAGTACAGGAACGTGGTCCTGAAAAACAGCAGCATGATAAGAATTACAGCAAATAGAATTTCCATGCGGCTCAGCGCCGGGCCCAGATTGACCAGGTGCAGCGCCACAAGGTGGGGCAGCGTAAACATATCCAGCGTGTTTCCCAGCACAGCGATGTCCCGCAGTATGACGGTAAGTACGGTAATTCCGCCCAACGAAAACCCCAAGAACAGGTGTTTCGTAGTATTGCGGCGCGACAGCCTCACGTTGGGGTGAATCATCAAGAAAGCCACAACCTCGCCAAAAGGTATGGTGACGATAATGTGGGTACCCTGTACATATTTCATGACCGGCTGGTCGAACATGGGCAGGAAATTCTCAAGCTTGATCTGGTTGATCACCAGCAGGACAGAAACAATCAGTATGCCAAATGTAACAATTACAAACAGCCTGCTGTACATTGTGACCAGCTTGACGCCGTTTCGGACCGCTAAGGTGCATACCAGCACGCACATGAGCGCCAGCACCACATTCGGCGTTTCCGCCATGACAGTCAGCTTTGTGAATTCCCCCATGTCCATCAGATTGACCGATGCCAGTGTGAAAAAAAACCATATATAGGCCGCTCCGATAACTTTACCAATGACAGGGCCGTATACCTCGTCCAGGATCTGAAGCAGATTCCGCTCAGGAAACGTGAGCATCAGACTTTGAAACAGCCATATAAGGGGCAGGCAGAGCACAAAGCCGGACAGCACCGCCAGCCACGAATCCTGCAGCGTAACAGAGGCAAGAAAGGAGGTAAGCAGCGATGCGGACTGAATGAAACAAGCTACTGAAAACATAAATTGCGTACCTGAAATCTGTCCTTTGTCGATCCTCACTTCTTGCTTCCCTCCATTTCCAGTGACTTTACGATCTGGCCGGTTGCGGGGAGATGTACCTTGCATTGAACGTCCAGCCCGATTTCAGGAAAGAGCTTGCCCCAACGGCCTTTCATAGCTTTCCATTCCCCCGGATAAGCGCGGTGTACCGACGTTCCAAATCCGTAGATATCCGCATTTAATGCTTGCGCAGTTTGAAAGGTATCCATAATCTGTTCACGGATCTGGTCTTGAGCCAATTCTACAAGGTACGGCATCAAAGCCTTGGGGGAAATTCCGTCGAAGCCGCGCAGCTCGCCGATGCCGAGGGTTGCGTCTACCGACAGCGTCACAAGGACACTGCCGTCCGGCCGAAGGGTAATATCTCTCTTGGCGTCCAATTTGACGATACGGAATACCGCCCTCCCATATTTACTTTGTGCCACAACCCCGCATTGAGCCACATCACCCATAGTCCATACATAGCCAAGCGCTTCATCATTGCTTAAGCGGCCGATCAGCTTGTCGCCTTTGAATACCGCCAGGCCGTCGATCCATATTTCCTGCTTATCCCCTTTTCCCGTCAATACAGCGACGGGCGCTACCGGAGAAGAGGTTCCATCCCTCAGCCGGGACACAAAATCCAGCATGCGGATCTTATAGTACGGCGACACTGCATACAAGTCCTGCATCACGCGTGCCAGATATATGCCAGAGATTTTCTCCTGCTCCAGCCTTGCTGAAAGTACTTCCTCCGCGCGTCCCTCGGCCACCATTACCAGTACCTCCATGCGTGCCTCCTGATCGCGCAGGAACAGGTCAATGTGGTCCTTGACTCCCTGTTCGGCCAGAGCCGACCCCAGCAGCAGCACCTGATTGTGCTGCAGGAGCAGGGTGCGGCTGCTGTCCCGGTTAAACTTCATCAGTCCTTCCAGCATGGTGTTCCCGGTAGTCTTCAGCAGAATGGTGGAATCCTCCTGGGAATTGGGTTCACCCGAATCGGAAGTGTTTGACCTGGTTTTGCCAATTTGCAGGGCAATGTCCAGCTGTTCGGGATCGTCAGCTTTGTCCAGCGCCACGCCTGTTACTATAAAAAGCGTATCCAGCTCGTGATTGTCCCAGCAGCCGGACAAAAGCAGCATAAGCGCCGGGAGCAGTACGGCGGCGACAGTTAGTCTTATCCGCTGTTTACTCATGATTTTCCACCGCCCTCGGGATCATCTTCATCCTCCGGTGCATATGGCCGGAGAGGAGGTATAAAAAAGCGGCGGCGCGTCATATCTCCATGAGCTATATCCTCCGGCCGGCGGGTCATAGACCAGAGGGGCATGCGTACTACTGAATCCTGAAGATTAGCTGTCCGGGCAAATCCGTCGAAATATGGCACTCCGAAGGAGCTAAGCGACCCCAGGTGCAGCAGTACGGCCAGAAGCCCCATGGAAATGCCATACCATCCGGCAAACGCCGCCAGTATCATCATGGACACTCTCAGAATAGATGCCGAGTCGTTTTGGACCGGCACCAGGAAGCCGGCCACTGCCGTGAACGCAATCGTGATTACCACCGGGGCACCGACCAGACCGGCCGATACAGCCGCGTCGCCCATCACCAGCGCACCCACAATGCTGATAGCCTGCCCCACCGGACGAGGCATGCGGATTCCGGCTTCGTACAGGATTTCAAACGCGAATACCATTATCGCCGTTTCTATGAAAACCGGAAAGGGAGTTCCTTCGCGCGCGTTGGCAATGGTAAAGAGCAGCGTGGTCGGGATAAGCTCCTGATGAAAGGAGGTCAGTGCAATGTAGATGGCAGGCGCGAATACCGTTATGAAATAGGCGCTGAACCGAAGCATCCGTATCAGGCTGGCGTACATCGGGCGCGCGTAGTAGTCCTCGGTCGTCTGGAAGCTTTCGATAAACAGCATCGGTACCGTAAGGACAAATGGCGTGCCGTCCACCACGACGGCGACTCGGCCCTCGAGAATGCGCGCCGCGATCACGTCCGGTTTTTCGCTGTACCCCACGGTGGCAAACGGTGAAAAGGGTGCATCCTCGATGTATTCCTCTATGTAGCCCGATTCCAGAATCGAATCTACGTCCAGACGGTCTATGCGGTATTTCACCGTCTCCACCACCTTGGGGTCGGCAACGCCGTTTAAGTACATCAGGCACACGTCGGTCCGGGTCTTCCGCCCCACCGTCATGTGTTCTGCACGCAACTGCCCGCTTTTGATCCTGCGCCGGATCAATGCCGTATTGGTGCGCAGATTTTCGGTAAACCCTTCTCGCGGGCCGCGTACCACCGTTTCCGATTGCGGTTCTGAAACACTGCGTTTGTCCCAACCCTTGGTGCTGACTATGAGTCCGGACGAACACCCCTCCAGAAGTATTGCCGTATCTCCTGACAGACACGCCGAGATAAGCTCCGGCAGCAGTGAAACCGCCTTCACATACCCTGAGCACAGTACCTTCTGTGCAAGCTCATTCACCAATTCCTGTCCTGTGGGTAACGTTTTTTCTTCAGGCTGCCAGTTCGTTACCGGACGCAGGATTGCCTCAGTCAAAACGGTATTGTCAACCAGACCGTCAATAAACACTAAAGCGCCGGACAAGCAGTCCCTCGTCCCAAACCGAAAAAGACGTATCTTCAAATCGCTGCTGTTGCCGAGCGCTTCTCTCAGGCTGTTCAGATTCTCACCAAGCTGTTTTTTCATTTCGGCTGCATCCGGCTCGTTATCATTAGTTACGGCGGTGTCGTCACCGGGAGAGTATCTGTAATTCAAAAAACACAATTTGCGGATAATAAATCCCAGAAACAATAGGACCAGATCCTTCCATGGAATATTTACCCTATAAGTATGGCCAAATTTTTTCTTGAATATATCATCCCCCAAAATTTGCTGAGACGGTGTCATTGGGCCCACGAAAATAGGGTGGGCAATCGTGTGTTGATTACCTCACCCATATTTACTGTTTAACCTGATTGCAATTGACCAATTTTCAGGAAGCAGGGTTCATACATACTCCCACGAACAGCAATGCTCCGTTAGCGGCTGTAATGCCGTAGATGAAGGGGCGGTTAAGGACCATTTCCGCTTTATCTTCGGGCATTGCGGCGCCGACATAGTCGATTTTGGTGAAGGCAGATGCCTCCACGCCGTTTTCATCAATGGAAATATGGGTTTCCTGCTTTATTCCGGAAATAAATGCGGGGGCATCGGTTATGCCGGAGAAGTCGGCGCTTTCCAGGGAAAAAGCGGAGGCGGCACCCAACGCTTTCAGCGTATCAACCAGTTCAAAGCCGGAGCCGTATTTGAACTTAGGAACGCTCCAGACGACCTCGCCATGTTTATCTTCACCCTGCGTAAATATTTCCTCCAGCTTTTGAGGGGAGGACAGTATGTCTGTGACGGCAACGCCTTCATCCGGCAGGATAAATATCATGCTGCCGTTTTCCTTCAGATTCAGCGAAGACCGGGTATACCCGTCGCCATTGATGAAACCATGGGACCCATAGGTCATATTCATAAAATCACAGACGACCTCCTGACCGTTTTCAAGATAGAAGGTATCCTCTTTGGTATTTTCTGTTTTAAAGCGGTCAACCCATTGGTCGTAGAAGTAAACCGTGTTGAGGATGCTCATGATTTGTTGGGCATCCGTTTTAAATTCAGGAGTAAGAGTACCGTTTGTGTTTTCGGAGATCCATTTGCCCATTGCCTTACCTGTGTTCTCTTCGGCAAAATCGACGGTAAAGAGGGAGGCATAAAAATGCTCCGTGGCATTTTTGATATAGCTGTCCTTAAAGGAGATTTTCTGTCCGCCCGTTTCATTATCCAGCCACAGCGAATTGGCGATCTTCAGCTTGGAAAGCTTGTTATCGGTATAGAGCAGGCGGTAGAGGTTGCCGCATTGTTCCGACAGTTCGGCTGTATCCTCAGCACCTAAAAGGGTCAGCAGTTCCTCCCTGGTGGAGCCCCCGGCTCCGGCTGCCGCCAACCCCAGGGCATAATAAAGGCTCAGCGGCGAATAACAGCGGTTAGTCCCGCTTCCCTTCAAAATCTGCGCTGCGGTGTCATAGGTAAATTTGTTGACGGCGCTTATGGTACCCTCGCTTACAGGGTTGTTTTTCCGTACCTCCCGCTGCGTATCCGAATCCTCAAAATCAATTCCCTTAGGATATACCGGGGCGGCAACAAGGCTGGCTCCCGTCAGGCCGGCTGATTGGCTGCACGCTGTCAGGCCGAACAGCATTGCCACTGTTAAAAGCATGGATATAAGTCGCTTCATATGAATTTCCCTCCCATATTACGCCCTCAATGCGGTCTTTCGCGCATAGCTTCCTATCCGGCGTTCAGTGCTCCTCTATTTTTGTACTGCCTCTTCGACGGAAATGCAATCCATTTTGTTCCTACCATAACAGGGGTTGTCGCACAAATAGAAGAATGTGCAACAACCCCCGTGGCTTAATCGAGCATCATTCGGCTGTCTTCCTTAAAATGCTTCCGCGAGGGATTCCCCTCTACACGCCAAAGCTGCTTTCGCTTGAGGTCGTAAACAACAGACCAGACGGTGTCGGCGTTCTGCTTGCGGTCATACTGACACATGAAACCGTATTTGCCGGACAGCAATTCCTGCGCGAAGGCTGCGGTATAACCGCTTTTATGGTTTTCAAGCGCTATGCGGGCGGTTTGGTAACGCTCATCCGAACGCCAGTCGTCTATCCCCGGATTACGGTAGGGACGCATTTTCTCAGAGTTAAAGTTGTTGGCAGTGGCGACAAATTGCTCCCCGGCACGCGGACTGATGACTTCAATTTCCTTGGGGTTGCATTCCACCACGGCTATTTCCCCGCTTTTGTCCGCTATGGTCAGTGTCTGCGCCGACGCAATGGGGAGGATATGCAGCTTATCTATAGCTTCAGCGGTTGTTTTGCATTTCTCCAGGATATAACGTACCAGCATTCCTGCGTTTAAGCCCGGCTTTCGGATCATGGGGTAAACAAACGTCAGTCCGACGGCCAGTCCATGCTGGTTAATGCCGTCCTCCATCTGCACAAAAGCGGTGGTGTTCCCGTTAAACGGGTAACCGCCTTCAAGGCAATACAGGCAATTCATATAGAGCTTTTCTAGGCTCACGAGAAAATCACTGTTTCTTGCAAAAATGATCTCGTCATCCGTGCTGAAAGCAAAACAGGTGCATTTATTGTCAAGCTCGAAGCAGTACATGCAGAACAGCAGCGCGTGGAGGGTCTCCACGGGGACTCCATTACCGTCCGCAATCCCCTGTATTTCTTCCAAAACCTCGGGAAAGCAGCGTTGATATTCTGCAGCGCATTCCTTAGAAAAGGCATATTTGTCTTCTGTAAGTGCAAAGGTCGGGCAGTGATCGAGTCTTTTCCCGTCGCTGAGCAGCAGCCGGCCCCATTTGCGGCCGGCCTCATAGTGGGTTCCTCTAAATCTTCCGTGATACATTTTTTAACTCTCCATTCATGATATTGAGAGTTGACGTCATCTCTTGACTTAAGCGTAGTTGAATAAAAATTTTATGTCAAGAACTATATGTTTCGCACTAAACATATTACACTGAATTCACATAGTGCGAAACATATTAATTTCAAAGGAAGTGTCAATGAGGTCTGCTCAACAAAGTTAAAATTCACTAAATTTTTTTCAGAATTGTGCCGTAAAAAGCCGCATTTTTTTGAACTATCATAAGCTCACCTGACTCTATCATATTTCGGATACGCTGCGCGATCAGCCAATCTCCAATGCCAAGCCGATTCCTGCCCAGTACAGAGCCAATCAGCTGCCCGACTTTGAAAGTACCATCGGGAATTTCTTTCCGAATAAAGCAGTCATAGAAATCCATCTCTACGCTGTGCAGTTTTCCGTTCAGCACAACCCGCAGTGGTGCGTTTTCCCCTTTTAGCTTTTCCCATTCCATACGGATCGCTTTTTGCACCGGAGCAGGAATCTCAGCTTCCAACGGTAAATAATGTGCAAACTCTCCGGGAGTGATTTCGCCCCAAGAAACCGCAGATTTTGATCCTCGCTCTCCGAGCGGCATAAAACCGGGCAGCTTGACAGCTGAAATACGGCATTCGCAGCTTCCAAGATTATAAATAGTATCGTAGAATCCACACATGGAA
>DATMYB010000102.1:0-10477 GCA_035561215.1 Syntrophomonas sp.
CAGATAATAGATAATTGTGTTAATTAAAAAGGGAACGGAAGAGTGGGGAAACAAAGGATTATTCGAGATAGAATTCTTTCCGGGGATGTTAAATAGTTTACACATAATTTTCTGGAGTACCCAGATAATCAGCCACGACTCTTTCTTTTGTGTTCTCGAAATTTTTTACATGCATTATCCACTTGCTTCCGGTATGCCTAAATCCAGCCATTCCACTGTTTCGACTTCCTCAACTTTACTAAACTTCCTACTAACTAATAACAAGGAGCGGGGACCGTTGATTTTACCTTCTCTTGCCTTCTTTACTAAAAGGAAAATAAAATGTGGTCCCCGCACGCCATTTCGTTGCTCATTTTCTTTACCCACCTGGAGTCCAGTTTATCCATCATCGTGCTGCTAGAAATCTCCGTCACTAACATTAGCACCATCCCAGTTTTTGCGGGTGAAGTTGTATCGTCTTAAACCTATCCATAATGCGGCGGGAGGGATATACAAAGGGTGAAAGAACGACCCTTTGTATATCCCTTTTACAATAAACCAGTTACGCTACCGGTGTCTCTTGGGCTGTCTTCTGTCCGGCGATACGGCCGCAGACGAGGGCGTCCAATGTCCCGTTACCCCCTAGCCGGCAGGCGCCATGCATTCCATAGGTAATTTCTCCGGCGGCATACAGACCCGGTATCACATTGCCGTCGAGATCTATTACCTGCATGTCTAGGTTTTTCTGTATCCCGCCCATGCAGTGGTGGACTTTGGGATACAACTTAACCGCGTAAAACGGCGGTTTCTCTATGGGTGAACACTCTTTGATGTTCTGCTTGCCGAAGTCCGGATCAACTCCAGAAGCCACAAATGAGTTGTAGCGGGCGACGGTTTCCTTCAAGGCGTCAATGGGGATATTATACTGGCTGGCCAGTTCTTCCAGGCTGTTATAGGTGAACAATGTCTTATTGAGTATCCGGTCCACCAGATCTTTGGCTACTTTTCCTATTCCAACAGAATCAAGCAGCAGAAGACAAGGGGCCCCTTGTGCAAGCATGGCATCCGCTCTCACCTTCCGGTCACCCGTCTCGCTGACGAACCTCTTGCCGGTGGTCGGGTTAATGTAAATCCCTTTAATACCTGCATCGACGACAAACACGGGAACAAAACCGAACCCTTTTTCGTCCGGGCATCCCCAAGGTCCCAGCTGTATCTGATCAAGCTGGATCGGCATGGCGCCGATTCTCATCCCTTCTATCATGGAATCGCCGGTAGCGCCGAGCTGATTGGTGTGCTCTAACTTATCGTTCAAGCGCGGGTCTTGAGTGCTTCTGAAGGGTATGCTGGCCGAAAAACCACCTCCAGCTAAAATTACAGCTTTTTTGGCTTTGATGAACTTGGTACCGCTTCCCGAGTCCGAATTGAACCGGTAGTTGTCAATAACCTCTACGCCAATTACCCGCCGGTTTTCGTCCTGGATTAGTTTGGACATTCTTTGGTTGGTTTCCACCTTTACCCCCATTTCCTTGAGCTTGTCCAACATAGGATTAACGATGCTAGCCCCGGAAAATGACTCCGTCTGAAGGCTGCGGGGTACTGAAAGGCCCCCGTCCTGCATCAGTTTATCTTGCAGGAACTTGACTCCCAAATAATTAATACACCAATCCCCGGCTTCGGCAGATTTGTCAACTACCAGCTTTGCTTGTTCAACGTCATTAAAATATAGCCCGGATTTCAGCGTATCCTCCAACATCAGCTCGGGCGAGTCCTTGATCCCTAGCTTTCGGTGCTGCGGTGAGTCATATACATTCAAACCGCCGCCATTGATGACCGAGTTTCCGCCCGCCATGTCCATCTTTTCGAGTATTCTAACGTCGGTTCCCGCCGTCTTGGCTTCTATGGCAGCGGCAAGACCGGCGAAGCCTGACCCGACTATAACCACATCGGTTTCTTCATCCCACTTTATTGAGCTGGGGCTGGACGAGGAACACCCTCCCAGCGTAGCAGTCCCTGCCAGAACCAGGCCAGTCGTTGCTACGCCTTTGATAAAATCCCGCCTGCATATTTCTTTCGCCATTACTCGTTTCCCCTTTCTAATTTCTAAAACCTTTCCGCACGTTTGCCAAATCTCATTGTACTACCCAATCCTGACTCAATTGCTCCGCCCATTCAAAATCATGGCACTGGCTGCAGTATAACTGCGACTGTCGATGCATACTATGGCACATAGTGCATTCCATTTCATTTGAGTGAGGAGGAGCGTGCGGATTTCCATCGTTACCGTAATTTGTACTGGCTATAACCCGGTCAAAGTCATCGTGGCATTCCAGACACTTTTCCCTGTCAAATAGCTGCTGATCCAGAGGTTCTTTAAAGTCTCCGGCGACGTATTTTATCCCTTGCTTGATCTTGTCCGGATAACCGCTTTCATGACAGTCGAGACACGCCAAATCCTCTTCCGCGTGCGAGCGGGCCAATAAACTGCTATCTATCCATGATTGATAGTAGGGTTTCATGATATGACAAGAGGCACAAAAAGATGGTTCTTTACTAACCTTATGCACACCCAGAAGCACTCCCACCAACCCAAGCAACGCGATCAGCCCGGCCAGTATTAAAAACTTCTTATTTCTAACGAAACGGAACCGGGAGTTTACTGGGCCTTTTTCGTCCATTTTTCCACCTCCTTTTTTATCCATCTTTATGCGTTTTACTTACAAGGCCTTGTATCAAACCTTTTATTCTATTCCGTGAAATAAGTCACCTTTGTATGCAACGATAAGGTTTAGCGGCAATTATTATCCTTGCGTACAAGCTGTAACTTCTATTCCCTAGCGAACAACAACTTTGTGCGGAACAACAAGAATTAACAGCAATTATTGTCCTCATGAACAAGTTGCCGCTTCAATGTGCTCTGCTATAATTAAAATAAAAAAAGGATTTTATTAAAAAAGGGAGCATACTTTTCACCCTGAATTGGGTAAAGGGGGTAAATACAGCGGTGCCGGAAGACGATGCTGTAAAATATCAGCTCCTGGAAGAGCTGATTGAGAAGGGTTTAGAGGCAGTTGTCCATTATTTGAGGAGTAAGACTGGAAAGCCCTTTATAATTTGTACCGATGCCGGGAAAATATACCATCCCGCTATCGCGGAAGGCGACCCCGAACTGTTAGCCGACCGATATATCGTTATTCCCGAGGAGACTCGAGCTAAAGAGTATTCTTACTTAAAAAGGGAAAAGAAACTGTTTTACCGCGTGGGCCAAGACAACGTCTACGCATACATTATTGTCTGTGAATTGGAGAATAGCGATTGTGGCGGCCTTCTTCCTTCTTTACAAGATACCGACCTGGCCTTGAAGTCACATTTTTCCAACCTGAAGTCCAAAGAAAACTTGGAAAAAACTTTCAAAAATGATCTTTTTCATGACTTACTTTATAAGAACAGCGCCCAAGTCCGTGAGATTCTCCAAAAGAATGACAAACAAAAGCTCGATATCAATCAGACTTACTGCATATGTATGATCGACTCACAGAGCGAGTTTAATATCGATGCCATATATTCATTCAGCAAGGAATGGTTTGAAAGTTTTCATTGGGTCAACCACGTCCCTATTATCTGGAAGAAATCATTACTGGTTATCTGCCCGGTTCATTTTAATGAAGAGACGCTGGAGATCGATTACGACTGGGAAAGGCACTACGTCAATATGCGGCAGCATAAGAAGGCCTTGGAGACCAAGTTCAAGATTGAATTCTGTTTTGGTGTCGGGGGAAAATATCCTTTGTTAGAACTGCACAAAAGCTATACCGAGGCGAGGACGGCCCTTCATGTGTCCCGACTGATGGGCGAAAAGGGCTTCTTAAAACACTATCACGATCTTGGTATCTTCAGCCTCCTTTTTATGCACGACCATGAATTATTGATAGAATACTGCTACAAAATCCTGGGCCGAGTTATCGAGTATGACCGTGAATACGATTCCAAACTCCTGGAAGCTCTCAGACGGTTGTTTAACACCAACATGAACTGGAAGGAAACAGCGAACAGTATGTTTATTCACGTTAACACCCTGCGCTACCGCATGAACAAGATTGAGGAGTTGCTGATGATGGACCTTAGCACTTCCCAGACCCAGGCAGTACTGTTTATCACATTGACACTCTACGACTCACTCGTGGCGATGGGTTTTATTAAAGATAAGCAAGATTTTATCAAGTAAGGAAACAGTTTCAGATCGGATCTATTATTTTTTTGATAAAGTAGCAAAAAGAATTTATTTAATATTGCCGGACTATATGGATTTAGGCGTAGTGTTGTTTCTTCGTTACAGATGAATAAGCGGATAAAATATATACTTACCAGAATTTAAAGAAGTGTGTAAGAATGTTGATAGTTTAGCAGATCACCTGAAAGGTTAACACTTTTGAATCAAGAATAGGGGTGGGCAAAATTGGCTGCCCTTCTGAAGGCCTATGTACAGGGTGTCCATCAATATTTAGCGTGTCTATCACCTAGATAGCGTCTACACGAGTTAAATAAAACAGAAGCCCAGATAGCAATACAACGAACTTGACCAGCAGCGATGAACGCATCGGCGGTTTTAGCATATCTGGTTGCAATACCGCGCCATGGCGCTCCCGTCCTCAATACCCAAAACACTGTATTGATAAACTTTCTGTTATTTTTGGCTATTCCGCCTCAATGATAAAAATAAGGGGTTTGTAATTGTGATCATTTGCTGACCACCTGCCACTGACCACATTCTTGACAATTTTGTAACCGATACCATTCGGAATTAATAATCTATAGATATAAGGGAAAAATGATACTAATTAAACAGATAGGAGGCTGCCCGGATGGGATGGAAAGAGAAGGGATCATACTTCGTCGAAGAAGTTGAAATGAAATTGGACGACTTGGGTGATCAGATAAAAAAACTGGTTAAAGAAGGTAATGCGCGCAAATTGATCATTTTCAAGGATAACGGCGATAAATTGCTGGAGGTGCCGTTGACTGCCGGAGTGGCGGTGGGGGGCGTCGTTGCTGTCGCCTGGCCTATAATTGCCGCGGTTGTTGCCGTTGCCGGTTTGATGACCCATGTCAAAGTTCAGGTGGTACGAAAAAGAGACGAAGATTAATTAACCGGTAATGAACACGAGGCCCGAGATGGAATTATATTATGGTATATAAAAAAGAAAAGTTTTTAAGAACTCATGCATATGGAAGTGAGTTGTACAGTACTAAACAAGCCCAAATCACTTGATTCGGGCTTGTAATTTTTAATAAACCGGCAATTATTAGCCGTATTTATCCTTCAGGGAACCGTGTATAGCTAGGCTGAATTTGCACAGACCGGCCGCGATGAGACAATCCCGGACAAGCTAGCAGACAATATTGCGATCGTCTGATATATGGTCCAGTTTTTCCTTAATTAAGGAGTATCCTCCGTGATGAGATTAGGATAATTGGTGGCATAATAATAGTGCGGACTATGCCATAATGATATGATTGAATTTCTTGCTGGCAGCTTCTTGCTATGCAACAAAAAGCGCAGCAGAACTGAATCTGTGCTATACTGTTGTCAAAAAGAAGGGAGAAGGGGCTTTGAAAATCGCGGTCATAGACGGCCAGGGCGGGGGTATCGGGAGGCTTATCGTGGAAAAACTGCGGCAGGAACTGGGTACTGCGGTAAATATAACCGGTTTGGGGACCAATGCTGTCGCCAGTTCAGCTATGTTGAAGGCCGGCGCCAATGAAGGGGCCAGCGGCGAGAACGCCGTAATATATAATGTCCGCAGAGCAGATTGCATTGTCGGTTCGGTGGCGATAATTGCCGCCAATTCTTTTGCGGGGGAACTGAGCCCGCGTATGGCAGAAGCCATAGCTTCCGCTGAAGCGGTTAAAATATTGATTCCTTTAAATCGGGCAGGGATAAAAATTACCAGCATATATGGAGAGTCGCTGCCCATACAGGTAGATCAGTTGGTGGAAAAGGTGAGGGAGTTTGGCGAGCAAATGGAGTTGCTCGCCAAACTATGATATGTTCCGGATATACGGAAAGGAGGAAATGCAATGTGTAAGGATTTACCGCCGCTGGAAAGGGCGGTTCAGTTTCACGGTCACGTTTGCCCCGGATTGCTAATGGGGGTGCGGGTGGCCGAGTTTGCGCAAAATTATTTGGGAGTGAGTCCTGATATAGATGAGGAATTGCTGGCCGTGGTGGAAACGAATTCCTGCGGCGTAGATGCCATTCAATCAATTTTAGGCTGTACTTTCGGCAAGGGGAATTTGATCTATAGAGATTACGGCAAGAATGTTTACACTATCGCCAGCCGGGAGAAAAACCGTGCGGTACGCATCGCGCAAAAATATCGCGGCCAGAAAAGTCCGGAATCTGTCCGGTTCAATACATTAAATAACCGGGATGTTTTAAGCGAAGCGGAGGAGGCCGAACGGGAAGAGTTATTGGCGATCATATTCGAAAATATTATGAGCACGCCCTTTGAGGAACTGTTTAACTGGCAGGAAACCGATTTTGTGTTTCCGGAAAAAGCGCAGATTCATGCCACAGTTCAATGCGCCATATGTGGAGAAGGAGTTATGGACGGCAAGACTGTTCCCAGTGAGCAGGGGCCGATTTGTAAGGCCTGTCTGGCGGCGAAGGAGGGAGCGGCCTGATGTGTGAATCCAATGTATATATCGATCGTGATGGCCAGGAAGAGCTGTTGATGGAGAGTGTGGACCGCATTATTCCCGCCGAGGACGGCAGTATTTTCTTGGAGAGTATCTTTGGAGAACGCAAGGTGATCAAGGCTCGCATTAAGGAAATGGAGCTGGTTCATCACCGCATCATTCTGGAAGAACAGGATAAAAGAACGATCGGCGAGCATCATCGGGAAATCTGGCTGGAGCCGGACACGGATCACGGCCATTTCCACGCCGGTGAGGAAGTTGTCCTCAAATTAAACAAAGGCAGCAATATGAAGCCGAATCCGGACACTGATTACGCGGAACTCGAAGCTTTTTCAGTCAGTGAGGGACAGGCTCATCAGGTGCAGATACATGACCATCATGGCAGCAAAGAAATAAATTTGGGCCAGGAGGCCGATGGGTTGCTGCAGATATATGTACACGAACGCGGTGAACAGGAGTTGTATGCCAAAGTAGTCATGGAGATCGGGCATCACCATCATCACGGATTGCATCCGCTGGGGCTGCCGCTGGAGATAGTACCCATTGATTACAGCCATGCCCGCATGGGGGAAAGTTATGAAATTCAGGTTTTGAAAACTGGACAGCCTTTGGCGGGAGCGGAGGTTAAGGTTACCTATGCCAGCACCCGCAGCATGGATTATCCCCATCGCCTGAAAGCCAATGAAGACGGGCGGGCCAAGGTGTTTTTAAGCGCCCGGGGTAATTACCTGTTTTCCGTTACCATGGAGAACGTCGTCAGCACTTTTACTTTGGTTAAGAGTTTTTAGCCGGGATAGTTATCAGTATTTAATAGTTGCAGGAAATACTAAATCGGTGTTTAATTAATATAATAACGCTATGAAGGCGTTGCAGCGGTGGCCGGGTTTCCTTAGACTGAATAGTTTAAAGCAGTAATATCATGAAGATATTGACCGTCTTGAACGGTTGATATCTTCATTTTTATTTTTGCGGAAAAGGAAATGCCGGTATCAAAAAATTCAGGAAAAAATAAGGAGGGAAACAAATGCATATTCCGGATGGATATTTGAGTCCACAGACAGCCCTTCCGTTCGTGGCCTTGATGATACCGGTATGGGGGGTAGCGGTCAAGAAAGTTCAGACTGATCTCAAAAAAAGACAAATTCCTGTTTTAGCCATCGGCGCAGCTTTTTGTTTTACCATCATGATGTTTAATCTGCCAATTCCTGGAGGAAGTTCTGCTCATGCCGTCGGGGCGGTATTGCTGGCCATCCTGCTGGGGCCGTGGCCGGCTTGCATCGGCGTTTCCATAGCTCTGATTATCCAGGCGCTGATCTTTGGAGACGGCGGAGTCATGGCCATCGGCGCCAACTGCTTCAATATGGGGGTGGTCATGCCCTGGGTCGGCTATGGAATCTACCGGCTGATAAAAGGCAGGGCTGACATTTTGTCCACCCGGGCGATAATAGCCGCTTTCATTGCCGGGTATGTCGGTTTGAACGCCGCCGCTTTTGTAACCGCTCTGGAATTCGGTTCCCAGTATCATTGGTTCCAGGCCGCCGACGGCACTCCTTTGTATTTCCCTTATCCTATCAAAATTGCGGTAATCGCTATGATGAGCGAACACCTTATATTTGCCGGATGGGTGGAAGGTTTGGCTACGGCGCTGGGCGCCTGGTTCGTGGCTCGTAATTATCCCGCATTAATGACCGGAGGATTCAGAATAGGAAGCGGACGGTCTGGTTTGGGGGTGAATAATAATGTTTAAAGCTTTTAAAAAATTGTGGATCGCGTTGGGAGTATTCATCGTACTGTGTCCTCTGGGGCTGATTGCTACCGGTACCGCGTTTGGGGAATGGGGGACAGATCAACTGCCGGAAGAAGTTGGATTTGTTCCGGCGGGTCTGGCCAAATTTGCTGACTTTTGGAGCGGAAGCATTATGCCGGATTACGGGTTGCCGAGCTTGGACGGAAGTTTTTTCCATTCGGCGGTTGGGTATATTTTATCCGCCCTGGTTGGAACCGCGTTGATTGTTGTACTTATCAGTCTGCTGGGGAAAATGGTTAAAGATTGATACGGGCTGGTGTTTGATGGAAGAGGAGATGAAATGTTGCTGCCGGATTGGATGTTGGAAGAGAAAAAGGAATATAAGGTAGTTGCCGGCAGAAAAAGCAGCAGCTTTTTGAAAAAAAGCTTGCGCCATATGCAGGCGGTGGTTTGCGAAGACCGGCAAACCGAGTATTATGCTCGTTGCGACGGTATGCTGCAGCGCTTCAGCCCCCAGGTAAAACTGGTGGCCATGCTGGCATTGATTCTGGCAGTAAGTTTGAGCCGCCGGTTCCTCCTGCTGCTGGCCGTGTGGGTGGGCATCGTCATGCTTATGTATTGGTCCCGTCTGCCGGTATGGAAGCTGCAGACCAAAATATGGGGGTTTATTCCGCTGCTCACGCTGTTATTCAGCGTGCCGGCCATGCTTAACCTTTTCACGGACGGTACGCCAATTTTGTATTTGCAGCAGGCGCCGGTCTCAATATCCTGGCTGGGACTGAGCCGGCCGGAGGGGTTGTTCATCACCAGGCAAGGCTTAACCGCTTCCATGTTGCTGTTCATTAGAGTAGGGCTATCCCTTTCGTTGGGGATACTGCTGGTGATGACTACACCGGTAGCGGATGTTTTTAAATCCTTGCGGGTTTTACGCGTTCCATCACTGTTTATAATGATCATGGAGATGACGTATCGTTATATGATGGTGTTGCTGCTGGTTTCCATCGAAATGTTTGACGCCCGCAGCCTGCGTACGGTAGGCAACATACCTCCGAAATGGCAGCGAGCCCAGGCGGGATCGTCGATAGCCGCGCTTTTTGCCCGCAGCGTTGCCCTCTCGGAAGAAGTGTACCAGGCCATGTGCGCGCGTTGCTATACAGGTGAAAGTTCGCACTATTCTGGTAATGACCCGGGGATTATGATAGACTTATCAACGTGTGATGACGAAAGGTGATCCAATATGGCAGTGCTGGCTTTGGAAGAGGTCGCTTTTGGCTACGTCCAGAATGAATTGTTGTTTGATAAATTGAATTTGAGTATAGAGGCGGGAGACAGCGTCTGTCTGTTGGGAGCCAACGGTTCCGGCAAATCTACCTTGCTGAAAATGTTCTGCGGTTTGATATCCCCCTTCAGTGGCCGATATCGGGCGTTTGGAAGTGAAATTACGGAAGAACTGCTGGAAGACAGCCGTTCTGCCCAGAGGTTTCACCGCCGGATAGGTTTCATTTTTCAGAATTCCGACGCCCAATTGTTTACCAGCCGGGTGCAGGACGAAATTGCTTTCGGTCTTTTGCAGTTGGGATTGAGCAAGGAAGAAATTACCCGGCGGGTTGAGGATGTATTGGACATGCTGAACATTCATCATCTGGCGGAACGCTCTCCTTACCGTCTGAGCGGCGGAGAAAAGAAAAAAGTCGCGGTGGCTTCGGCTCTGGTGCTGAATCCGGAGGTGCTGATCCTGGATGAGCCCACGAACGGATTGGATCCCAAAACCCAGCGCTGGCTGGTGGAGCTGTTGATGGAGTTAAATGAACATGGACGTACGATCATCATTTCGACCCATAATTTGGATCTCGCCCATGCTATCTCCCGTCGAGCCTTGATATTATCCGAAAATCACCGCCTGATTTACGACGGTCCCTGCCGGCAGGCGGTAGAGGATAAGCAATTGCTGATGGAAGCAAATTTGATTGACGAATATTGTCATGTACATGGTGAGACCCAACATAGTCATCTTTACAAGCATGGTTAATACGGTTAAGCAGAATATTTACC
>DATMYB010000103.1:0-2694 GCA_035561215.1 Syntrophomonas sp.
CGTAGGACTTCGTTGTCGTCAATCGCAATACGTCCAGTATTGCTCAATCCTCCGCCTTGTCCTGCAAAAATTTTCCTCGGCGGATAACCTAAACTTTTAGGCGACACAGACTACTAGAATTAAAAAACAAAAACCACTCTACAGCGGCAAAGTGGTTTTGTGGCTCATAAATCTTATATAGCATTCATCATGAGACCGATGATATATTTTCAGTTTACTCATCCAGGATGCGCTTAAGAAAGCTTCGGGTTCTTTCGTTGCTGGGATTGTTAAAAATGACATCCGGCGTATCTTCTTCTACAATTACGCCGTCATCCATGAACACCACCCGATGGGATACGTCACGGGCGAAAGCCATTTCATGGGTAACCACCAACATGGTAAGACCGCTTTTGGCCAGGCTTTTCATAACTTTGAGAACTTCTCCCACCATTTCAGGGTCCAGTGCGGAGGTGGGCTCATCAAACAGCAGTGCCTCCGGTTCCATGGACAAAGCCCGGGCAATGGCTACCCGCTGTTTCTGGCCGCCGGAAATTTGATTGGGTTTAGCTTCGATAAAGGCGGACATGCCTACCAGTTCCAGATACTGCAGAGCGGTTTTACGAGCTTCCGCTTTATTGCGTTTGAGCACTTTGACTTGTCCTACCATGCAATTTTCCAGTACGTTCAGGTTATTAAAAAGATTGAATTGCTGGAACACCATGCCCATCTTAGCCCGGTAAACGGCGGTGGTCATGTTGTGCTGCAAAATGTTCTGCCCGTGGTAGAGGATTTCACCGTTGGTGGGCAACTCCAGCAGATTAATGCAGCGCAGCAGCGTTGATTTGCCGGAGCCGCTGGCGCCGATAATACAAACTACTTCGCCTTTGTTGACGGAAAAATTGATATCCTTTAATACTTCGTTTTTGCCGAAGGATTTTTGCAGATGGCTGATTTCAATAATCTTATCCATTTAACGTTTCCCCCTGTCCACGATTTTAAATTCTGCCTCAGGAACAGTCTGGGAACCATGGATGGTATAGACTGAAGGGCCGTCCAATTTCATTTCAAAGAAGCGCAAAATGCGGGTAACGGTAAAGGTCATTACAAAATAAACCGAGCAGGTGATAAGAAAAACCTCGAAGTAGCGGAAGTTATTGCCGGCGGCTGACTTGGACATAAAAAACAGCTCGGTGACGCCAATAACGTTCAATACCGAAGTATCCTTGATATTGATTACAAATTCGTTGCTGGTGGCAGGCAAAATATTGCGTATCGCCTGGGGCAGGATGATATACAGCATGGTTTGAAAATGAGTCATACCGATGGAGTGAGCAGCTTCAAACTGGCCTTTATCAATGGACAGGATGCCGCCTCTTACAATTTCGGACATGTACGCGCCGGTATTGATGGATACGATGAAAATACCGGCAAAGAAGGTAGAAAGATGAACGCCATATACCAGCGCCACGCCGTAGAAAATAACCATGGCCTGAACGATCATCGGTGTTCCGCGAAACACTTCTATATAACACAGCAGGATAAAATTGATGATTTTAAAAAGAATCCGTTTGATAATATTCGTATTCTGATCGATTGGAATGGTACGGATAACACCAATTAATATTCCAATACAAAAACCGATAATGGTACCGGTTAGGGAAATAATCAGGGTTACTTCGGCCCCTCTTAAGAAAAGGGGCCAGTAAGACATAAATATGTAAGCAACCCATTGAAAAAAAGTACTGTCTGCAGTAACCGACATAGAATAAAAACAACTCCTGTTAGCTGCGACGATTAGTTCGAGGCAGGTTGATTCTTAATGGCTTGATCCATAATCGTTTTTCTTTGGTCTTCAGAAATTCCGGACAAAACTTTATTAATGCTGCTGACCAGTTCGGGATTGCCTTTCTTAAGACCAACGGCAATGGCTACGTCATCATCTGAAGTTTTAAAACCTTCGCCGGGTTTGAATTCTACCATGGCGAACTTGTTATTAGCGGTGGTGGCGGAAATCCCTTCCGGTCTTTCAGAAATATAACCGTCAATAATGCCGGATTCCAACGCGACTCGCATGGCCGGGAAGTCATCCATGGCAGTTCCTTTTTGTACGCTTGGAATCTGATCGATAACGGTATAATGGAAAGTATTCAGCTGGGCGGTGATTTTGGCATCGTTAAGGTCTTTCAAACTAGTCGCGCTTTCATATTTAGAACCCTTCTGCACAACGACTACCAGGTCGGAACGGTAGTAATGATCGGAAAAATCAATCGTCTTTTTTCTCTCCGCGGTGGGGGACATGCCGGCGATAATGGCGTCAATGGTGCCGGAAGTGACAGCCGGGGTCAGTCCGTCCCAGGAGGTTTTTACGATTACCAGTTCTTTGCCTAAGCCTTCGGCGATCTTTTTCGCAATTTCAACATCGTATCCGCCGGCATATTCCTTGCTTCCGGCAATGGGGACCGCGCCGTTGGAATTATCGGACTGGGTCCAGTTAAAAGGAGGATAGCCGCATTCCATGCCAACCTTAAATTCATTACTGGTTTTTGGGGTTTCGGATTTTTTGGACGAGTCGGAAGAACCGCAGCCAACTGCGGAGATGAGCAGACCCGCCATCAGAATTGCACAAAATGCCAAACGAACAAACTTCCTCATCACACTTCTCCTCACACATAAAATTTTGATGTAACCGTCATACAATCTTCATAATTGTAT